>DATEPQ010000134.1:0-3688 GCA_035273125.1 Gaiellaceae bacterium | reverse complement strand
CTCGTCGAGCTGCGCGACGTCGCCGACCGTCGCGACGCCGCGCTCGCGCAGCCGGCGCGACGTGACCGCGCCCACGCCCCACAGGCGCTCGACCGGCAGCGGGTGCAGGAACCCCAGCTCGCCGTCGGGCGGCACGACAAGCAGCCCGTCCGGCTTGGCCACGCCGCTCGCCACCTTGGCCAGGAACTTCGTCCGCGCGACGCCGACGGTGACCGGCAGGCCGACCCCCTCGCGCACCGCGGCGCGAAGCCGGACGGCGATCTGCGCCGCCGTTCCCGCGATCCGCTCCATCCCACGCACGTCGAGGAACGCCTCGTCGATCGACAACCCCTCGACGAGGGGCGACAGGTCCTCGAAGACGGCGAACATGGCGCGGCTCGCCTCCGCGTACGCCGAGAAACGTGGCGGGACGACGATCGCGTCGGGGCAGAGCCGCCGCGCCTGCCGTCCGCCCATCGCCGTGCGGATCCCGTACGCCTTCGCCTCGTAGCTCGCGGCGAGCACCACACCGCCTCCGACGACAACCGGGCGGCCGCGGAGCCGCGGGTCGTCCCGCTGCTCGACCGACGCAAAGAACGCGTCTGCGTCCGCGTGCAAGACGAACATATGTTCGTTACCGTACTAGAGTTGCGCGAGCGCGGCGTTGAAGCGGTCGATCTCGTCCGGGCTGTTGTAGTGGATGAGGCCGACGCGGATCGCGCTGGCGGGATACGGGAGCTTTTCCCGCAACCCGAGCGAGTACCAGTTGTCGTGCGCCCACACGCCGAACCCCTGATCCGAGAGCCGCTGCACCGCGTCCACCGCGTCGACGCCCTCCAGGTTGACGAGGAACGTGGGGACGCGCCCGTCCATGGTCTGCAGCCCGTAGACGGTGGCGTGGTCGGGCAGGCCGTCGAGGAAGCGTTGCCCGAGCTCGCGCTCGTAGGCGGCGATCGCCTCCATCCCGCCGATCGACTCGAGGTAGGCGATCGTCGCGGAGAAGCCGGCGAGGAGCTCGTACGGCGCCGTCCCGACCTCGAACCGTCGCCCGACCGGCTCCGACGCGGCGGGGCGAGCCTTGTAGGGACGCCAGGACTCGAGCAGCTCGTGCCGGCCGTACGCGACGCCGACGTGCGGCCCGCAGAACTTGTACGCGGATGCGATGAAGACGTCGCAGCCGAGGGCCTGCACGTCGGTCGGTACGTGCGCCGCGTACTGCACGGCGTCCACCCAGCACAGCGCGCCGACCTCGTGCGCGAGCTCCGACACGCGCGCGACGTCCACGATCGTCCCGATGGCGTTCGACGAGCCGACGCAGGCGACGACCCGCACCCGCTCGTCGAGCCGGTTCGCCAGGTCGTCGTAGTCGAGGCGCAGATCCTCCGTCACGTCCACCCACTCCACCTCGAAGCCGCGGTCGGCGGCGAGCTCGACCCACGGGGCGACGCCTCCGTCGTGGTCGAGACGCGAGACGAGAATCCGATCGCCTTCCTGCCAGTCGCGGGCGGCCGTGCGCGAGAGCGCGAAGTCGAGCCATGTCATGTTGGTGCCGAAGACGACGTCGTCGGAGGAGCAGCCGAGGAAGCGGGCCGCGTCCTGCCGCGCAGTGGCGAGGATCGCCTCGACGCGCCTGCTCGTCTCGTACGTCGCGCCGATGTTGGCGCTCGCCTCGCGCAGCGTCCGTGCGAGCGCGTCTCCGACCTCGTCCGGCACCTGCGAGCCGCCGGGCGCGTCGAGGAAGACGAAGTCGCCGTCGCGGAGTGAGCTGAAGCGCGCGCGGACGGCTTCTACGTCGAGTAGCGTCGCCGCCATGGAGCGAGCCTATCGAGGGGCTGGAAGCCTCGGCGGGGAACCCGCCGACGCCCGGCCAGAAGTCCGGCCGCCGGAGGCGGCCCCGCGCCTGATCCTCGGTTGTGGGAACTTCGGCGGCATAGGCTCCGCTCCCGCGTTCTTCGAGAAGGGCGAGACGCTCGAGCAGGCGCTCGAGCTCATGGACGCGGCCTGGGAGAAGGGCATCACGTGGTTCGACACCGCCGACGCGTACGGCGGCGGTCGCAGCGAGACGTTCGTCGGAGAGTGGATCCGCACCCGGCGCCCCGACGGGTTGCGCATCACGACCAAGACCTTCAATCCGATGGACGAGGGGCTGGATCGCGGGCTCGCGCCCGACCGCGTGCGCCGCCAGATCGACACGAGCCTCGCGCGCCTGGGCGTGGAGCACGTCGACCTCTATCTCGCGCACGCCTGGGACGACGACGTCCCGGCGGCCGAGCTCGCGGGCGTCTTCGAGGAGCTCGTGGCCGCAGGGAAGATCGCCGCGTACGGCCTCAGCAACGTCGACGGCGCGCAGCTGCGCGAGGCCCTCGACGCGGGCGCGTTCGCGGCAGTCCAGAACTCGTACTCGCTCCTCGATCGCGAGGTCGAGGGCGAGGTGCTGCCGCTCTGCGCCGAGCACGGACTCTGGTTCCAGGCGCACAGTCCGCTCATGGGCGGGTGGCTGACAGGGAAGTACCGCCGGGACGCGGAGCCGCCCGAGGGCTCGCGGATGACGTTGCGCTCGGCTCCCTACGAGCACCTGCGCACGGACGCGGTGTTCGACGCGCTCGAGGCGCTCGAACGGCGCGGAGACCCGACCACTCTCGCGTTTGCCTGGCTGCTCGCGGACGAGCGAGTCTCGGTGGTGGTCGGCCCGCGCCGTCCCGCGCAACTGGAGCCTGCGCTCGCCGCGCTCGCGGATCCGCTCACGCCCGACGAGCGTGCCGCGCTGTCCGATGAGTTTCGGCTGATCCCGCAGTCATAGGGACACACCCACGAGAGGAGCCCGGATGGAAGAGATGCTCAGTGCGTACGCCGACGCCGTGCGCGCCAAGGACGTCGACGCGTTCCTCGGCCTCTACGCCGACGACGTCCGCAACTTCGACCTGTGGAGCGAATGGTCGTACGACGGGAAGGACGCGCTGCGCGGAATGGTGGCGGAGTGGTTCGGCTCGCTCGGCGACGACGAGGTCGTGGCCGTCAGGTTCGACGACGTGCGCACCCAGACCGGCGAGGACGTGGCCGCGGTGAGCGCGTTCACGACCTACGCCAACGTGGCTGCGGACGGCACCGAGCAGCGCTCGATGAACAACCGGCTCACGTGGGTGCTCCGCAAGGACGCCGACGGCGCCTGGAAGATCGTCCACGAGCACACCTCCGCACCGGTCGACGACGAGGGAAAGGTGCAGCTGCTGCGCCGCTAGCGACCTTGCCGGTCGGGACATGTCCGGTGTCAGACACCAGACGTGTCCCCTACGGACATCTCCGGTGCTCGATATTCGTTCTGGCAGTGCCGCCGGCACCCCGGCCACGTCCCGGCGGGACATGGCTAGGTGTCAGACACCGGACGCGTCCCGGCGGGGCACGTCCGGTCTCGACCTCAGCCGCTAGCGGCTCGCGAGCGGGACGAACTGGCGCTCGTCGTGCCCGGTGTAGATCTGGCGCGGGCGCGCGATCTTCTGCTCGGGGTCGGAGAGCATCTCCTCCCACTGCGCGAGCCAGCCCGGCAGCCGGCCGAGCGCGAACAGGACCGTGAAGTAGTCGGTCGGATAGCCCATCGCCCGGTAGATGATCCCGGAGTAGAAGCCGACGTTCGGATAGAGCTTGCGGGAGACGAAGTAGTCGTCCTCGAGGGCGATCCGCTCCAGCTCGAGCGCGATCTCGAGCTTCGGGT
>DATEPQ010000133.1:0-2726 GCA_035273125.1 Gaiellaceae bacterium | reverse complement strand
GTCGTCCGACACCTCCCCCAGTGCCCGCTTGACCGCGAGCCACGGGAGGTTGAAGTCCTCCTGGATCATCATCGTCGAGATCCGGGGGTTGATCTCGATCACCTTCTCGCCCATGAACTGGATGCTGAAGAACCACTCGAGGCCGAACTCGGCCACCACGCGCTCGGACGCGGACACCAGCTCGGGCGCGTCGAGCGTCACGAAGTACATGCCGAGGCCGCAGCGCACGGACTCGCGCGTCCGCGTGGCCTGGAGGACGATGCTCCTGCCGTCCGCAATGCCGTCGACGGTCCGCTCCGGCTCGGTCAGGAACTCCATCACGAGCAGGTCGAGGCCGTCTTCCGGCAGCAGCTCGACCGCCTCCTCGAGTCGCATCGCCAGCGCGCCCGGCCGTTCGTTGAGGAGCTGGTGCGTGCGGTCGACGGTGGGGTCGAGCACGCGGAAGCCGCGGGAACCGGAGGAGAAGACCGGCTTGAAGCAGACCGGATTGTCGGGATAGCCGAGCTCGCGCGCCGCCTCCTCGACGCCGGCGGCGCCGGTGACGCGGCGGAAGTCGGGCGCGCCGACGCCGATTCGCTGCATCGCCTCGAACGTCTCGGCCTTGTCGTTCGAGCGGCGTTCGGCGTCCGGGCCGCAGATCATGACCGGGACCGGGAACTCCTCGCGACGCGGCGCCAGATGCCGCAGGTCGTGCGACGACTCCGGCAGGACGACGTCGACGTCTTCCTGCTCCACCAGCGCGAGCAACGCGTCCGGAAAGGTCGGGTCGGCCCCCGGCGGCACCTGATGGAACGCGTCGCACAGATGCCGGCCGATCGCCCGCTCGGACATGTCCACGCCGACGAGCCGCACGTCCCGCTCGCCGTTGTCGCGCAACGCGCGCAGAAGCCGCGCCGCTCCGGGCGCGCCGCAGGCGGTGACGAGGATCGTGCTCACGCCTGCGCGAGCACCCACTGGAATTGCGCCGGACCTTCCGGCTCCTCGAACGTGACGACCTCGTCCCGCTCGATCCTGAATCCCGCTGCGCGGACGAGCCGCGAATTGATCTCGGGCGGGAAGCCCGAGAAGAAGGTCTCGGCCCCGAGCCATTCGCCCGTCCAGGCGGGCAGGTCGGAGGCACCGAACGCGGCGAGGAGCCATCCCCCGGAAACGAGCCAGGTGTGGATGTTCTCGAGCAGCGGTCCCAGCCGCTCGCGCGGGACGTGGTTGAACACGTAGAAGGAGCAGACGGCGTCGAAGGAGGCGGGGGGCAGCTCGAGCTCGGTGAAGTCGGCGCAGAGGAACTCTGCGTTCGGGATCGCGGCGCGCGCCCGCTCGACCTGGCGCGGAGAGATGTCGACCCCGGTCACCGCAAAGCGCTCGGCGAGCCGGCGGGTCTCGGGCGTCCCGCCGCCGCAGCCGAGCTCGAGCACGCGCGCACCGGGCTCGAGGCGGGAGGTGAGCTCGTCCTCCCACTCGCGGCGCGGGTCGCCGACGATCTCGTCGCGCCACGCTGCGAAGGTCTCGCCGATGGCGTCATAGCCGTCGGCGACGATCTGCGTTCGAGGGTCGGGCACTGCGCGATGGTACTTCTGGAACGGCCACTACACTCGCATTCGGGTGAACGGGGTGGTCACAGCTTGAGCCGTCCGCGCGCGTTGCGCGCCGTCGGGACGCTCGTCGTCACGGGACTTTGCGTCGCGTACATCGTCTGGAAGATCGACCTCCGCGAGACGGGGCACGTGCTCGCAAACGCCGGCCTCGGGTGGTGGCTCCTCTCGTTGGGGATCTGGGTCGTGTCGGTCTGGCCGCTCGCGTGGCGCTGGCGCAGGCTGCTCGCCGCGTGTGGCGTGCACGAGCGGCTCAACTGGCTGGTGCGGGCGACGTTCGTCTCGTACGGAGCGGCCCAGGTGCTGCCGACCTCGCTGGGCGGCGACGCGTCACGGATCTACGAGACCACGCGGCGCCATCCGGGTCTCCGCGGCCCCGTCGCCGGCACGGTGCTGCTCGAGCGGGCGCTCGGCGCGGCGGCCACGCTGCTCCTCGCGGCCGCGGGATTCGGGCTCGCCGTCGGTCACTATTCCGTCGGCGGCTACGTCTGGGTCGAGCTCGCCTTCGTCGTCGTGAGCGTGGCCGGGGCGTTCGTCCTCTTCTCGACCCGCCTCCATCCCGTCCTCCGCCGGCTGCGGCCATTGCTGCGGCTGCTGCGGATCGAGGCGGTCGTGCGTGAGGTCTACCTCGCGCTGCACGCCTACCGGAAGAGGCTCTGGCTGCTCGGCGGGGTTTTCGGGCTCACGGTCGCGGTGCAGGCGGTGCGGGTGCTCGCGATCTGGAGCGCCGGGAAAGCCGTGGGAGTCGACCTCACGCCGCGCCCCTACTACGTGATGGGGCCGCTGCTCTTCCTCGTCATGCTCGTGCCGTTCACGATCAACGGACTCGCCGTGAGGGAGTCGTTCTTCGTGAGCTTTCTCGGGACGCTCGGCGTCTCGGCCGACCACGCCTTCTCGGCCGGCTTCCTCTTCTTCGTCGTCACGGTCGCGGCCGCGCTGCCGGGAGCCGTGATCGTCGCGCGCGAGGGGCTGCGCACCGGCGGGGTGCCGGGGCCCGCGCGATGAACTGGCTCGCGCATCCCGCCGTCGAGCTGCGGAGGCCCGCGGTGGTTCCGGCGGGCGAGGACATCGTGTGGCGCCTCGTCGGGCCCGTCGCACTGGTGACGCTACTCGGAATCTCCAGGCTCCTGCCCGAGA
>DATEPQ010000132.1:0-7619 GCA_035273125.1 Gaiellaceae bacterium | reverse complement strand
CCGTCACTCGCCTAGCATCGCCTCATGGACGAGTTTGCCGTCTGTGTGACCTGCGGCGTTCAGTTCGACAAAGCCGACCCGGACCGCTGTCCCGTGTGCGAGGACGCGCGCCAGTACGTGCCGCAGTCGGGCCAGGAGTGGACGACGCTCGCCGAGCTGCGCCGGGAGCACCGCAACGTGATCCGCGACGACGCGGGGTTCGTGGGCGTCGGGACCGCGCCGAGCTTCGCGATCGGCCAGCGCGGCCTCCTCGTGCCGTGGCGCGGCTCGAATCTCCTCTGGGAGTGCATCACGCTGCTCGACGACGAGACGGCCGCCGAGGTCGAGCGCCGCGGCGGCCTGGCGGCGATCGCGATCTCCCATCCGCACTACTACTCCGCGATGGTCGAGTGGGCCGACCGCTTCGACTGTCCGATCCTCCTCCACGCCGACGACGCCGAGTGGGTCATGCGGCCGTCGCCGCGGATCGAGCACTGGCACGGCGAGAGGAAGGACCTCGGCGAAGGGCTGACGCTGATCCACTGCGGAGGCCACTTCGCGGGTGGGCAGGTGCTGCACGTGGAGCCACGGCGTGCGCTCCTCTCCGGCGACATCGTCCAGGTCATTCCCGACCGCGCCTGGGTGAGCTTCATGTACAGCTACCCGAATCTCATTCCCCTTCCCGCCGCCGCGGTCGGGCGGATCGCGCAGGCTCTCGAGCCCTTCTCGTTCGACACGATCCACGGCGCGTGGTGGGAACGGCTCGTCCCGCACGACGGACAGGACGTGGTGCAGCGCTCCGCGCGCCGCTACGTTCAAGCGCTCGAGGGCGAGCTTTTCTAGCCGGAGAGCTCGCGCGCGAGCTCGACGAACGCCTCGGCCGCCGGCGAGCGGTAGCGGTCCCGGTGCCACGCGAGGACGAGCGTGCGTGGCGGGATCCGCGAGCCGAACGGGAGCATCGTCACGGCGCGGTCGCGCGGATCGACGACGAGCCGCGGCTCGACCGCGGCGCCGAGGTCCTCGGCGACGAGAGCGCCGAGCGTGCCGTTGTCGTCGGTGCGGAAGACCACGTTCAGCTCCGGCACACGGCCGGCCAGGAACCGCTCGGGCTCGTCGGTCGTGCGGCGTCCGATCAGCGGCAGTTTCGCGACCTCTCGCAGCGGCGGGGCCGCGTCGAGCTTCGCGAGCTCCGAGCTCGCCGAGACGAGCAGGACGTACGGGTCCTGCAGCACCTCCGCCCATTCGAACGGGCCCTCCCGCAACGGCAGGTCGGCGAAGGTCAGGTCCAGCTCGCCGTGCTCGAGCAGACGGAGGAGATCCGCTGCGGCGCTCTCTTCCCGGACGCGGATGCCGACGAGCGGCCACTGCTCGCGGAAGCGCCGGACGAGCGCGGGGAGGAGGCGGGCGCCGACGCTCTGGTAGATGCCGACGCGGAGCGTTCCCGCGGCGCCTTCGGCCAGCGCGGCCATGTCGGCACGCGCGGCGTCGAGCCGCGCGACGATCGCGTCCGCGTGGCCGAGCAGGAGGAGGCCTGCCTCGGTGGGCTCCACGCGCCGGGGGCCACCCGGGCGGTGGAAGAGACGCTGGCCGACGATGCGTTCGAGCTGCGCGATCTGCTGGCTGACCGCCGACTGGGTGTAGCCGAGCTCGCGTGCCGCACGACCGAAGGAGCGAGTGCGGGCGACCGCCTCCAACGCCGCGAGATGACGCAGGTCGATCCCCAGCCAGTCATTAGCACTCATGATCAACACGAACGATAACTCCATTTGTGCTGATCGAGCGTTCTCGGCACCATGAAGCGATGAGAACGAAGATCGCCATCGCCCTCGGGATCGTCTACGTCGTCTGGGGATCGACGTATCTCGCGATCGCCGTCGCAGACCGGACGCTGCCACCGCTGCTCATGCTCGCGGTGCGCTTCGGGCTGGCCGGCGGGCTCCTCTATGCCTGGTCCGCCTGGCGCGGCGATCTCGCAGCCGCCCGCCTCGGCCGGCGCGAGTGGACGGCCGCCGCGATCGTCGGCGGCCTGCTCCTGTTCGTCGACACCGGCGGCGTCGCCTGGGCCGAGCAGCGGGTCGCCTCGGGCCTGACAGCGCTCCTCGTCGCGACGGTGCCGCTGTTCACCGCGCTCCTCGACCGCGCCTTCTTCGGCGTCCGGCTCTCGTTCGGCGCGCTCGCGGGGATCGCGACCGGCCTGCTCGGCGTCACGCTCCTCGTCGGGGCGAGCGCGCACGTCGATCCCGTCGGGGCGGCGGTCATCCTCGGAGCCGCACTCGCCTGGGCGGCGGGCTCTGCCTACGGCCGCGTCGCGCCGCTGCCGCAGGCGCCGTTCCTCTCCGCCGCGATGCAGATGCTCTGCGCGGCGGCGCTGCTCGCGGTCGCCGGGATGGCGATGGGGGAGATCGGCCGCGTCCATCCCGCGGCGATCTCGGCGAGCTCGCTCGCGGCGTTCGGCTTCCTCGTTGTCTTCGGCTCGATCGTTGCGTTCACCGCCTACGGCTGGCTGCTGCGGAGCGGCGCGCCAAGCGTCCTCGTCTCGACCTACGCGTACGTCAACCCGGCGGTCGCCGTACTCCTCGGCTGGGCGTTCGCCGGCGAGGCGGTCGGAGGCCGCGAGCTTGCGGCCGGGCTGATCGTGGTGGCCTCGGTCGGGATGCTCGTCCTCGCACGCAAGCCGCACGAGCACGAGGAGGCGCCCCTGCTGCCGGAGACGGTCGGGCCGTACCTCCGGCGCAAGGAGGCGCAGGAGCGCCCGGTCCCGCCGGTGCCGCGGCTCGCCGACCTGCGCCGCATCGCGCCCTGAACGACCGCCCGCACCGCGCTACGGTGGCGACATGACCACGTACGACCTGCGCACGCTGCGGATCCGGTCGGGCGACCAAACGCGCGAGCGCGTCGAGATCGAGCTCGAGCCGCTCGTGCTGGGCGGCCAGAGCTACGAGCCGCAGCCCAACCCCGCACCCGCCGAGCTGGCGGTGACGCGCGCGTCGAGCGGCACGGTCCTCGAGCTCGCGCTCGACGTCTCCCTCGCCGGGCCGTGCTTCCGCTGTCTGCAGGACGCCGAGCTGGCGCTCCGGCTCCAGCTGCGCGAGTACCAGGCCACGAAGCCCGAGAGCGACGATGAGCGGACGGAGTACCTGGAGGACGACCGCGTCGACCTGTCCTCCTGGGCGCACGACGCGATCGCGCTCGCCCTGCCGGACAAGATCCTCTGCCGTGACGACTGCGCGGGCCTCTGTCCCGTCTGCGGCAAGGACCTCAACGCCGAGCCGCACGAGCACGTGGAGGAGAGAGTGGATCCGCGCTGGGCCGCGCTCGAGTCGCTTCGCCGGGCCGAGTAGCGGTGCTCGGGGGTTAAGCGCTCCGCGCAACGGCAATCCCCGGAACATGCCGGTAGCGATCGTGACCGGATCGGACTCGGGGATCGGTCGGGCCACCGCCGTGCGACTGGCCGCCGACGGCTTCGACGTCGGCGTCACCTGGCACGAGGACGAGGCCGGAGCGAACGAGACCGCCGAGGAGGTGCGCTCGCACGGGCGGCGCGCGGAGGTGCGCCGGCTCGATCTTGCCGACCTCCCGGCCGCCGCGGACGTGATCGACGAGCTCGCGGAGGCGCTCGGCGGCGTCGACGTCCTCGTCAACTGCTCCGGGACGAGCCGCCAGGGAGGCATGCTCGAGCTCTCGTACGACGACTGGCGCCATACGCTCTCGGTCGACCTCGACGGAGCCTTCCTCTGTGCGCAGCGCGCGGGACGGCGGATGGTGGAGCAGGGCCGCGGCGGCCGCATCGTCAACGTCACCTCGGTGCACGAGTTCTCGCCGATCGTCGACGGCGGCGCGTACACGGCGGCCAAGCACGGTCTCGGCGGGCTGACGAAGCAGCTCGCCCTGGAGCTCGGCCGCGAGGGAATCACCGTCAACTCGGTGGCGCCGGGGATGGTCGCGACGCCGATGACGGGGCTCGAGGACGAGGATCCGGCTTCGCATCCGAAGCCCGAGTTCCCGATCCCGCGTCCCGGCGACGCGCGCGAGATCGCGGCGTGCATCTCCTGGCTCTGCTCCCCCGACGCCCGCTGGACGACCGGCGCCTCCGTCCTCGTCGACGGCGGCTACATGCTGGCCACGCCCTCGGCGCGGCCGGACGAGGCGGACTAACTCACCGGGCCGGGAGCACGAACGGCGTCGTCGTCGTGAGCGCGACGAAGCCGAGGCGCTCGAGGATCGGCCGGCTCGTCGGCAGCGAATCCGAGTAGAGCCAGCGGTAGCCGCGGTCGCGCGCGAGCTCCGCGCGCCTGGCCACGACGGCGCGGTAGAGCCCCCTGCCGCGGTACTCGGGCAGCGTGATGCCGCCGAACAGGCCCGCGAACTCGACCCCGTCCTCGAAATCGATGCGCCCACCCGAAACGGGTCGGTCGTCGATCACGGCGACCACGGCGACCGACACCTCCGGCAGGCTCGAGCCGTGGCTGCGGCCGAAGACGCGCGCCGCGAGCTCGACGAACGCGTCCGTGGCCAGACGCAGCTCGACTTCGTCGGGCGGAGGCGGGATCGAGTCCGCTTCCGCGACGAGCACCGTCTCCTCGTCCTCCGGCTCGAGCCCGGCCGCGAGCAGGGCCTCGCGCAGCTCCGGGCCGTCGTGTGAGTAGTACTTCCACTCGACGTGGCCGGGAAGCTCGCGCATCCGCGCGATGAGCGGCTCGACGTCGCCGTCGGCAGGCGGCCGCAGCACCGCGCTCCAGCCGTCGCCGACGAAGAATCCGTCCGGCTGGTTCGGCTTCCGCACTTGCTCGTCGAACAGCTGGAGAAGGCTCTCGGGTACCATGCCGCCCCGATCATGGCGGTTCCGAAGCGGAAAACCTCCAAGTCGCGCCGTGACAAGCGGCGCGCGACACACGCGATCAGCGCGCCGAAGGTCAACGTCTGCCCGACGTGCGGCCAGCCGAAGCGCCCGCACCGCGTCTGCCCGACCTGCGGCACCTACAAGGGTCGCGAGGTCGAACCGCTCCGCGTCAACGCTCCGTAAGCTCCGCTTCATGATCCGGGTCGCCGTCGATGCGATGGGCAGCGACCGCGGCGCGCGCGCCGTGATCGAGGGCGCCCAGAAGGCTGCCTCCGAGGAGATCGTCCCCGTGCTCTTCGGCTCGGCCGATCTCGACACCGGAGCGGTCGAGCTCGTGCCGACGACCCAGGTCATCGGGATGGACGAGAAGCCGGCGGACGCCTTCCGCACGAAGACCGACAGCTCGCTCGTCCGCGCGATCAAGGCCGTCGCTGACGGAGACGCGCACGCGTTCGTGTCGCCCGGCAACACGGGAGCGATTCTCGCCGCCGGGCTCGTCCACCTCCGGCGCGTCCCCGGCGTGCGTCGCCCCGCGATCGCGGTGCCGGTCCCCGCCCGCAGGGGGCCGTCGGTCCTGATCGACGCAGGCGCGAACGCCGACTGCCGCGCCGAGCACCTGCTCCAGTTCGCGACGATGGGAGCGGTCTTCGCCGAGGAGATGCTCGGTATCGCCCGGCCGTCGGTGCGGCTCCTCTCGATCGGCGAAGAGCCCGAGAAGGGGAACCACCTCACGCTCGAGGCGCACGAGCTGCTCGCCGGCTCCGATCTCGACTTCCGCGGCAATGCGGAGGGCCGCGACGTGCTCGAGGGAGCGGCCGACGTCCTCGTCACGGACGGCTTCACGGGGAACGTCGCTCTCAAGGCCGTCGAGGGGACGATCCGCACCCTGCTCGACTCGCTGCGCGAGGAGATCGGCGCGACCACGACGGGCACCCTCGGCGGGCTGCTCATCCGTCCCGCCGCCCGGCGGCTGCGTAAGCGCCTCGACCCCGACACGTACGGCGGCGCGTACCTCCTCGGCCTGCGGGGGCTCGTCGTGATCGGCCACGGGAACTCCTCCGCGACCGCGATCGCGAACGCGATCCGGCTGGCCGCCCGCGGCGTCGAGCACGACGTCGTCGGCCGCCTCGCTGCGCGCCTGTCACAGGCGAAGCAAGCCGAAATTGTATGATCGGCGCGCTTTCCAGCCCCACGACACAACGAGGTGACATGGCAGCGTCGCGCGAGGAAGTCTACGAGCGGGTCAAGGAGGTCCTCACCGAGCAGCTCGGCATCGACGAGGCGGACATCACGGAAGAGGCTTCCTTCCAGGAGGACCTCGACGCCGACTCCCTCGACCTCGTCGAGCTGATCATGGAGCTCGAGGACCAGTTCGGGATCAAGATCTCGGACGAGGACGCCCAGAAGATCCAGACCGTCGGCCAGGCCGTCGACTACGTAACGTCGCACCAGTAGCCGCGGACTCCGACCTCGCGCAGCTGATCGACGCGCTCCCGCCGGAGCTGGCGGAGCACGTCTTCACCCACACGTCGTGGGCGAGCGAACGCGGCGAGTCGTACGAGCGGCTCGAGTTCCTGGGCGACAGCGTGCTCGAGCTCGCGGTGGCGCATGCGCTGTACACGCGGCATCCGGACTTCTCCGAGGGGCAGCTCGCGAAGGTGCGTTCGCACGTCGTCTCGCGCGCGACGTGCGCGGAGGTGGCGCGCGAGCTCGGTCTCGGGGAGCGACTCGTCGAGCACGCCGCTCCCACCCAGACCGACGAGGAGCTCGAGCGGCTCTCTCGCAACCGCAACGTCCTCGCGGCGGTCATCGAGGCGGCGCTCGGCGCGATCTTCCTCCAGCACGGCTTCGCCGCCATCGAGGACGCCGTCGTCGATGCCTTCGCCGATCAGATCGAGCACGCGCTCACCTCGCGGGTCGACCACAAGACGGACCTGCAGGAGCTCCTCGCGCGCACGAGCCGCCAGGTGGCCTACACGGAGATCTCGGTCGAGGGCCCGCCGCACGAGCGGCGCTTCACCTGCGCCGCGGTCATCGACGGCGAAGAGCTCGGTCGCGGCGAGGGGCGGACGAAGAAGGCCGCGGAGCAGGAAGCGGCTCGAGAGGCGCTCGCCAAGCTCGACGCCGCGGACGTTTCCTGAGTTTCTGGCATCATGCGCGGCCTCATGGCTGAGCGGCGTCCAACGAATTCGGAGTTACGCCTGCAGCGGCTCACCGAGGAGGACCCCGAGTCCGAGCCCCGCGGGATCCTCGAGATCTTCGGCGACGACGAGCAGGCCGACGAGGACGCTCCGCTCGCGCGCGACGACGAGCACAACCGCAAGTAGCGTCCTGTCGCCTCTTTAGGGTGCCTGGCGGTGCATCTGCGCGCCGTCAAGCTGCGTGGCTTCAAGTCTTTCCCGGACGCGGTCGAGATCCGTCTCGAGCCGGGCGTCGGCGTGATCGTCGGCCCGAACGGCTCCGGCAAGTCGAACGTCTCCGACGCGATCCGCTGGGCCGCGGGCTCCCTCAGCCCGACCGAGCTGCGAGCCGAGAAGCCGGACGACGTCCTCTTCGCGGGCGGCGGCTCGCGCGGGCCGTCCGACTTCTGCGAGGTCGAGCTCCTCTTCGACAACGCCGACGGCGCGCTCCCGGTCGACTACGCCGAGCTCTCGGTCGCCCGCCGGCTGCACCGCGGCGGCGAGGGGCAGTACCTCCTGAACAAGACGGCCGTGCGCCGGCTCGACCTCGTCGAGCTGCTCGCCGATCTCGGCCTCGGCCAGGGGATGCATTCGATCATCGGCCAGGGGAAGGTCGAGGC
>DATEPQ010000131.1:0-15685 GCA_035273125.1 Gaiellaceae bacterium | reverse complement strand
CCGCGCACCTGGGGCCCCGGCCCGCTCGCCGACCAGCAGATCGCCGGGGTGACGATGGCGGCCGAGGAGGCGCTCGTCTTCTTCGGGGCCTTCGCGGCCTATCTGCTGCGCTTCCTCGCCGACGAGCAGGCGAGCGGGCAGGTCAGGCCGAGCGGGACGAGACCTGCAGCTCGCGCTCGGCCGGCCGGCCTGCGCGCAGCTCCCGGCTCCGCTCGGTCTCGGCATTGAGCTCGGCGCCGAGCAGCAGGGCTATCGCGGCGAGCCACAACCAGGTCAGCATGATGATCACCGCGGCGAGCGATCCCCAGGTCTTGTTGTAGGACGCGAAGGCGGACGTGTAGAAGGCGAACGCGCCGGACGCGGCGAGCCAGACGATCGTGGCGAATACCGAGCCGACCGAGAGGAAGTGCCAGCGCGGGTGGTCGACGTCCGGCCCGAGGTAGAGCAGCGTCGCAAACGCGGCCAGGAGCCCCATCAGCAGGATCGGCCACTGCGCGATCCACCAGATCCAGGCGATTGCCCCCGACAGCGGCCCGGCGTGCGCGGCGACGAGCTGCTCGAGCGCCGGCCCGAAGATGAGGAGCACCGCCACGAGCACGAACGCGAAGCCGATCACCGCGACCATCTGGACGGCGATGAACCGCTTCATGACGAACTTGCGCCCGTCCTTGCGGTCGTAGGCGAGGTTCACGGCGGTCATGTACGTCGTCATCGCACTCGTCGTGGACCAGAGCGCGAGCACGAATCCGACGGCCGTCATGACGACTCCGGTCGAAGGGTTCGCGTCGAGCCGGTGCAGGCTCTGGCCGAGCAGATTCGTGGCCGCCGCCGGCATGACGTTGGAGAAATGCGCCATGAGCGCCGAGATCGTGCCCGGCCCGACGAGCAGCGTGAAGACCCCGACCGTCACGAGCAGGACGGAGGGGATCGCGAAGAAGGTCGCGTACGCGAGTGCGGACGCGAGCATCGTCCCGTTGTGGTCCAGGAAGCCCTTGAAGGCGCGCACGAAGATGGCCCGCCAGTCCCGGAACGAGAGGTCGCGCAGGCCGGGGTCGGGGACGCGCGGTTCACGTCTCTCCGGCTGCGGCGTGTGCTCGTCCTCGACCGGGGCCTCGTCGGGCGGGGGCCGGCGCGTGTCCGCCGGCGGCTGAGCTGGGCCCTGCTCCTCGCGCGTACGCATGCCGTGAGAACGAGGCTGTGCAAGATCTGGTTGCGGAATCGGGGTGGGCAGACTCGAACTGCCGGCCTCCCGGCCCCAAACCGGGCGCTCTACCAGGCTGAGCTACACCCCGCGCAGACTCAGTGTAAGTCCGCTACTCGGACTCGATCAGGGTGCGCAACTCGGCGAGCTTCTCGCCGCGCAGCTCGTCGCGCTCGCCGCGGTCGATCCGGGCGAGCAGCTCGCGCACGAGCGGGGCCAGCTCGAGCGGGTTGAACGGCTTCGTCACGTAGTCGACTCCGCCGATGTCGAGGCCTCGGGCGCGGTCGCGGAACTCCGCCCGCGCCGTGAGGAAGATGATCGGGATGCCGCGGGTGCGGTCGTCCTCCAGCAGCTCCTCGGCGACCCTCCAGCCGTCGAGGCCGGGCATCATCACGTCGAGGAGCACGACGTCGGGCTGCTCCTCCCGCGCGAGGTCGAGGCCGGCCGTCCCGTCCGCAGCCTCGAGCACGTCGATGTTCTCTGCCTCGAGGTTGACGCGACAGAGCAGCCTGATCGGCGCTTCGTCGTCGATCACCAGCACGCGCACCTCGCCCCTGTCCGGCACCGGCCGCGTATACCCATCCATGTCTGCACTCATGCTCGTCAGCGCTCCGTCTCGACAGAATCGGCAATTGCGGCCGGCAGCTCAAATGCGAACCGGGAACCCTCACCCTCCTGCGAGGAGACCCAGATCCGGCCGCCCATGGCCGTGACGAGCCCCCGGGCGATGAACAGGCCCAGCCCGGTGCCGCCGGCTCCGGCGCGCAGCTCGGCGTCCGACCCGCGGTAGAACTTGCGGAAGATCTGCTCCTGGTCGGATTGCGGGATTCCGATTCCCTCGTCGGCGACGCTCACCTCGACCGTGTCCTGCCGTCGGACTGCGCCGACGGTCACCGTCCCTCCGTCCGGCGAGTAGCGCAACGCGTTCTCGACCAGGATCGAGCACACCTGTCGGAGCTTCTCGGGATCCGCCGTCGCGGCGAGCGGCTCCTCGGGCAAGTGGACGACGAACCGATGGCCGTTGGCCTCGGCCGCCGTGACCGTGTCCAGCACCTGCCCGACCACGTCACGTACATCGGTCTCGGCGAGGTGGACCTGGAGGTCACCGGTATCGAGGCGCGCCACGTTGAGCAGCGTGTCGACGATCGAGGTCAACCGCTGCGACTCGGAGGCGATGTAGCGGAGGAATGTCTGGCGCTCCTCCTCGCCGAACATGACGTCCTGGCGCAGGAGTGTCTCGGCGAAGCCGTAGATGGACGTGAGCGGCGTGCGCAGCTCGTGCGAGACCGTGCTCACGAAGTCGGACTTGACCTGCTCGACCAGCCGGTCCCCCGAGATGTCGCGGAAGGCGAAGATGCGGCCCGCGACGGCGCCGAGCGGATCGCGCATGACCGCCTCGGTGACCGAGAGCCAGACCTCCTCGCGGCCGCGCGGAATCGGGACGAGGCGCTCGCCGCGTGCGGCCTCGTCGGCCGACTCGAGGCTTCGTTGCAGCACGTCGACGGGCGCTCGGCCGAGCGCGACCGAGGCGGAAACGCCGGTGATCAGCTCCGCGGCGCTGTTCCAGAGCACGACCTTGCCGTCGCGGTCGACGGCGACGATCCCCTCGGCGATGTTGGCGAGGATCGCGACCGACCGCTCGCGCTCGAGCGCGACCCGCTGGTAGAGCTCGGCGTTCGAGAGCGCGGCCGACGTGCTCGCGGCGACCGCGAGCAGCGCCTCGATCTCCTCCTCGCGCCACTCCCGCGGCACCGAGGCGTAGACGGCGAGCACGCCGAGCGTGACTCCCTCCGCCCCGCCGACGGGCACGCCGAGGAACGCCGAGTGCCCCGCCTGGAGCATGGGATCGAGGCCGCGCAGGCGCTCGTCGTCCCCGGCCTGCGCAAGCGCGACCGGAGCTCCGGACTGCAGGACGTCGCCCGAGAGCCAGCCGCTGGCCGGGCTCCGCGAGCCGAGTACGGCCTCGGCACCTTCGCCGCCGGCAGCCGTCACGACGAGCTCGTCGCCCTCGAGCAGACGGAAGGCACCGGCCTCGGCGTTGACGAGGGCCGGCGCCTGCTGCACGACCTCGTCGAGCACGGCGGCCGGATCGAGCTCGCTCGTCAGCAAGCGCCCGGTTCGTGTGAGCTGCTGCGCGAGCGCGCGGGCGCCGCGCTCCGCCTCGAACAGCTCGCTGCGCTCGAGGGCGCCGCGGGTGGCGTCCGCCAGGTGACGGGCGAGGTCGAGGTCGTCGTCGTCGAACGAGCGCTGCTCCGCGAAGAAGATGAGCACGAGACCGCGCCCCGCGTCCCGCGGTGCGTCCACCGGGACGGAGATGAGCGACAGGTAACCGTTCGCGGCAGAGGCCGCGCGCAGGTCCGGCAGCATCCGCTCGTCCTCCGCAATCGCCCGCGAGACGACGATCCGGCCCTCGACCGTGGCACGGAACAACGGGCTACGGCTGTCCCAGGCGCGCTCGTCGAGAAGGTGGGCAAGGTCCGCCGGGAGCTCGTACGTCCCGACCGCCTCCAGCCGTCCGCTCGAGGGCACGAGCACGGCGGCCGACGTCCCGCCGAGAGCCTCCGCGGCCGCCTGGGCGATCGCCTCGAGCGTCGCGGCGCGGGACAGAGACTGCCCCAGCACCGAGGCGATCCGGTAGAAGCCGCGCTGGACCCGCGCCTGCCGCGCGCTCTGCGTGAACATCTCCGCATTCCGCAGCGCGAGCGACGCAAGTCCCGCGAAAGCCCCGAGGATCTCGGCGTCGCGCTCGACGAACCGGCGTCCCTCGCGCCGGCCCACCCCGATCACGCCGCGAACCTCGTCGCTCCAGAACATCGGGGCGGTGATCACGTCGGTGAAGCCGTCGTAGGCCGGATGCGGAACCGGCTCCGGGAGCTCGCGGTACGCGCTCTCGATCAGCGGCCGCCCCTCGCGGACGGCCGCGCCCGCCAGCCCCTGGCCCAGCGGAAACTCGAAGTCGAGGAGCGAGCGGTCGAAGCCGTGCACGGCCACGCAGCGGAAGAGGCCGCGCTCCGCGTCGAGGAGATAGCAGTCGGCGGCATCGGCGTCGAGGAGCTGCGCGAGCTGGTCGGCGAGCCGCTGCAGGACGACGGGCAGGTCGAGCTCGCTGCTGAGCACATGTGCGGCTCGGAGGAGGGCGGCCTGCTGGGCGAGCTGCTCCTCGTTTCGTTTCAGAGCCTCCTCGAGCGCGACACCGGCCCGCAGCCGCTCGAAGGCGACCGCGGCCTCCGAGGCAAGCGTCTGCATCACCGCGAGGTCGTCGTTCGAGAAGACGCGAGGCTCGTCGAGCGTCGCCACCGAGATCACCGCCGTCACCCGCTCCTCGACGAGCAGCGGGACGAAGGCGGCGCTCCTCGCTCCCACGGCCTCGGCGAGCCTACGGCTGACGACTCCCGAGCTCGCGGTGTCGTAGACGGTCATCGCCGTCGCCTCGAACACCACGCTTGCGATTCCCGAGGGCTCGCGCTCGAGGTCGAGGTGCATCTCCCGCCACCAGTCGACGTCCTCGCCGCCGGAGCGTGCGAGGTAGCCCGTCGCCTCGCGCCCGTCGTCGGACACGATGGTCAACGCAGCGAAGCCGAGGTCGAACAGCTCCGCAAGCTCGTCAAGGAGCGTGCGGGCGACGCCCTCGACGTCGGCGGTACGGGCCAACTCGTCGGCGACGCGGCTGACGCTCTCGAGCTCCCTCGTCGGATCCGCCCGCCGTCCGGAGCTGCTGCGGCGCAGAACGGCAGGCAGAAGCGCTACGGCGGCCGCGGCGCGGCCGAGCGCGCGAACGGTCGGGAGCAGGTCTGGGGTCCGCACTGGGCCGTGGAGATTGTACGGAGCCGCGTCCGGCCCGGCCAATCCGGGCCCGGGCATGGAAAAGCCCGCCGCTCGGGGGGTCGGTGCGGCGGGCTCTCCCGATTGCTCCCCGCAAGGCGTCGAAGACGCCGCGGTTCGCATCGCCCAGTGCCTGGGAGGGTAGAGACCGTTTGCGACCCGGACAATGGGCCGTACGGCCCATCTTTGTACGCAGGAAAGATCGCGTCGTTGCCGACTCTCACTCGGCTTTCACCCGCCGCGGCTATCGTGGCCGGGCCGTGGTGAAACGCCTTCTCCTCGCCTCACCGCGAGGCTACTGCGCGGGCGTCGAACGGGCAGTCGAGACGGTCGAGCGGGCCCTTGCGCTCTACGGGAGCCCGGTCTACGTCCGCAAGCAGATCGTCCACAACTCCCACGTCGTGGAGGACCTGCGCAGGCGCGGGGCGGTCTTCGTCGACACGCTCGCCGACGTACCGGAGGGCGCGAACGTCGTGTTCTCGGCGCACGGGATCGCGCCGGCGGTGCGCCGCGAGGCGGAGAACCTGCGCCTGACGACGATCGACGCGACCTGCCCGCTCGTCACCAAGGTGCACGCGCAGGCGCGCCGCTACGCCGACGCCGGCTACGCGCTCGTCCTCATCGGACACGCAGGGCACGAGGAGGTCGAGGGCACGCTGGGCGAGGCGCCGGATGCGATCGTGCTGGTCCAGTCGGTGGAGGAGGCCGAGCAGGTCTCGCTCCCGGCCGGCCGGCCGCTGGCGTACATCACCCAGACGACGCTCTCCGTCGACGAGACCGGCGAGATCGTCGCGGTCCTGCGCCGCCGGTTCCCCGAGATCGAGGGGCCGGCCCGCGAGGACATCTGCTACGCGACCTCGAACCGGCAGTGGGCCGTGAAAGAGCTGCTGCACGAGATCGATCTCCTGCTCGTGGTCGGGTCGGCGAACTCCTCCAACTCACTGCGGCTCGTGGAAGTGGCCCGCACGGACGGGACGCCGGCCCACCTGGTCGACGACGTGCGCGGCATCGACGAGAGCTGGCTCGACGGTTGCGAGACGGTCGGCCTCACCTCGGGCGCCTCAGCGCCCGAGCGGCTGGTGGCCGAGGTGTGCGCGTGGTTCACGGCTCGCGGCGCCGAGGTCTGCGAGCAGAACGCCGTGCACGAGGACGTGAGCTTCAAGCTGCCGGTGGAGCTGCGCCGCGCCGAGCGCGCCGCGGCCTAGGTCTTCTCGAGAGCCAGCTCGTCGCCCGCGACGCGGAGCTCGGTCGCGAGGACCTCGCGGGCGATCCAGTCGCCGTGCCGCTCGGCGAGCTCCTTGCGCGCCTCGGGCAGCGTGAGCACGATCCGGTCGGTCAGCTCGAGACCTCGCTCTTTGCGCAGGGAGTTGACCGCGTGGATGACCTCGTAAGCCTCCCCCTCCAGCTCGAGCTCCTCGTCGAGGCCGAGCTCGAGCGCGACCGTGACGCCGTCACCCGAGGCGACGGCCCAGCCCTCCTTGCCGCCGCGCTCGACGAGCACCTCGTTCGGCTCGAGCTCGTGTCCTGCCACGCGGAAGCGGCCGCCGGACAGCTCCTCGAACGCGCCTGCGGCGAGTGCTTCGCGTACTGCGCCGAGCTCCTTGCCAAGCTTCGGCCCGAGCTTCGGCAGGTTGGGCTTCACGCGGAGCTCGACCGCCTCGACCGTGCCGAGCTCGACGTCCTTCACGCGCAACTCGTCCGCGACCTCGTCGACGTGGCCATCGAGGCTTACGCCCTCGACGACGAGCCGGCGCAAGGGCTGCCGCAGCTTGATGCCCGAGGTCGAGCGCGCCTGCCGGCCGAGCTCGACGACTCGCCGCACCGAGGCGATCTCGTCCAGGAGGCCGCGATCCGGCTCGGCCGGCTCCGGCCAGCCGGCGAGGTGCACCGACTCCGGCCCGTCGAGGACAAGCGTGCGCCAGAGGTGGTCGGTCACGAAGGGGAGAATCGGCGCGAGGACGCGGAGCGTCTGCACCAGCGCGTACCAGAGGACACCCAGCGCGGCCTCGTCGCCGTCCCAGAAGCGGCGCCGCGAGCGGCGGATGTACCAGTTGGAGAGGTCGTCGAGGTAGGTCTCGAAGTCGCGCATCACGTCGGGGGACAGCCAGCGCTCGTAGCCGCCCGTCGCGTCGGCGACGAACGCCCGCGTGCGCTCGACGAGCCAGCGGTCGAGGGGCTCGACGGCATGCGGCTCGAGGCTCGTCCACGCCGGCCTGAAGCCGGCGATGTTCGCGTAGTCGACGAAGAACTTGACCGAGTTCCAGAAGGTGAGGAGCTTGCGCTTCAGCTCCTCGGCGGGGCCGAACCCGAAGAGCAGATTACGGTCGGGAGGCTGCGAGCAGTACTGCCAGCGCATCACGTCCGCGCCCATCCGCTCGAATGCCTCTTCGGCGGGGATCGTGTTCCCCCAGGACGCGTGCATCTCACGGCCGGTCTCGTCGAGCATCTTCTCGTACCCGAGGACTCGCCTGAACGGGGCGCCGCCCGTCAGGACGACTGACATGAAGAGCTGCGAGTAGAACCAGAGGCGGATCTGCTCGCGCATCTCGCTCACCCAGTCCGCGGGGAACCATTTCTCCCAGTAGGCGTGGTCCGGGAGGTCCGCCTTCGTCAGCCCGCGGGCGGCTCCGGTCGCGTTGCCTTCGTCGACCCAGACCGGGTTCTCCCAGCCGAGCGTCGAGAAGGGAACGATTCCCGCGTCGAGCCAGACGTCGCCGACCTCCCTGATCCGCTCGACGGCCTCGCCGCACTCCGCGCAGCGGACGGGCACGCGATCGATCCACGGCCGGCGGAGCTCCTCCAGTTGCTCGAGCCCGGAGACGGCGCGTTCCTCGAGCTCCGCCCGCGAGCCGATCACGTTGAGGTGGCCGCACGCGCAGGGATAGAAGGGCAGCGGCAGGCCGTAGTAGCGGCGGCGGGAGATGTTCCAGTCGCCCATGTTGCGAAGCCAGTCGTCCATCCGCTTCCCCATGTACTCCGGCGTCCACTCGACCGTCGCGTTCGCGTCGAGCATCTGCTGCCGCAGGACCCGGACGGAGATGAACCAGTCATCGGCGATGCGGAAGATCAGGGGCGTGTGGCAGCGCCAGCACTCGGGATAGCGGTGCTCGTGCAGGCCTGCCTCGACGAGGACGCCCTTCTCCTCGAGGTTGCCGATGATCTGCTCCGCCGCCTCGGTCGTCGAGAGGCCGTGGAGCCAGCCGAAGCTGTCGTAGAAGCGGCCCGACTCGTCGACCGGCTGCACCACCTCGAGCCCGTGCGCCTGCGCGAGCTCGAAGTCCTCGCTGCCGCAGCCCGGTGCGATGTGGACGATGCCGGTGCCCTCGTCCAGGGAGACGTCGTCCCACGGGATGACGCGATGGTCGACGTGGGTGATGTCGTCGAACGGGCCGCGGTAGGTCCAGCCGACGAGTTCCGCGCCCGGCCGCCGGTCTTCGAGCTCCTCGTCCGGATGGCGCGCGACGGCCACCCACTCGCCGTTCTGCCGGCGGCCGTACTCCGCCTCCGGGTTGACGGCTGCGGCGACGTTGGCGGGCAACGTCCACGGGGTCGTCGTCCAGACCACGAGATACTCGCCGGGCCGTTCGAGCAGCGGAAAGCGGACGTACAGGGAGGGGTCGGCCCGGTCGACGTAGGAGCCGATCAGCTCGTGCTGGGAGATCGAGGTGCCGCAGCGCGGGCACCACTCGGTTGAGCGGTGCCCGAGATAGAGCCAGTCCCGCTCGTGGACCGACTTCAGCATCCGCCAGACGTACTCGATGTTCGTGTCGCTGAACGTGAAGTAGTCGTTGCCCCAGTCCATCCACTGGCCGAGCCGGATCGAGCCGCGGGTCAGCGCCTCGGAAGAGCGCACGACGACGTCGCGGCAGCGGCGGGCGAACTCCTCGAGCCCGAACTCCTCGATCTCGCGCTTGGAGTTGAGGCCGAGCTCACGTTCGACTCCCACCTCAATCCAGAGCCCCTGGGAGTCGAAGCCGTTCTGGTACCGCTGGTCGAAGCCGCGCAGCGCCTTGTAGCGCTGGAAGACGTCTTTCAGCGTCCGCCCCCAGGCGGTGTGGACACCGAGGGAGAACCGATTCGCCGTGACCGGCCCGTCGACGAAGGAGAACGTCGGGCCGCCGCGGTTCTGCTCGCGGAGCTTCGCGAACGTGCCTTCGGCATCCCAGCGCTCGAGCATCGCCTCCTCGAGCCGAGGATGGTCGGGTTTGTCCGGTAGAGGCTGGAGGATTGGCTCCCGCATCGGGAAGGCAAGTCTAGGCTGAGGCGTTCCTACCTCTGGAAGGCTGGGTAGAACCCACCTCACTCTCACGCAAGACCGAAAGGAAACGATGGCAAACGACGTAACCGACGCCACCTTCGAGACCGAGGTCCTCCAGGCCGAGAAGCCCGTCCTCGTGGACTTCTGGGCCGAGTGGTGCGGTCCGTGTCACGCGGTCGCCCCGGTCCTCGAGCGGATCGCCGACGAGCACGATCTGAAGCTCGTCAAGGTCAACATCGACGAGAACCAGGATCTCGCGATGAAGTACGGGATCCAGTCGATCCCGAACATGATGCTCTTCGAAGGCGGCGCCCCGAAGGCCTCCGCCGTCGGCGCGATGCCGAAGGGCATGCTCGAGCGCCAGCTCGGCTTCGACAGCTGAGAGAGCGCGGCGTCCTCGCCGCGCTCTACAGCGCCCTCACGAAAGTCGTCGAGCTACTCGGTCGCCTGGGCCGTGTCGCGGCCCTCGACGAAGCGGAGGAAGTCGGCGTGCTTCGCGAGATACGCCTCGAGCTCTCCGAGACCCGCGCCGGCCCAGTCCTCGAGCCATGTCTCGGCGATGTCGTCCTCGATGCGATGGAACCCCCGCTCGCTCATTGCGCGCATGATCGACACGAAGTCGGACAATGGCTATGGGCCGTTCGGCTCAACTTTCGGGACGGCCGGACCTAAGCGAATTCGAGAGGAGCGAGCCATGCACGACAACCCGCGCGCGAACGAGGAGGAACAGGAGCTCGCCCAGACCGGGCGGATGGACGAGGAAGAGGAGCAGCGCAGCGGGTACGCCCCGCCCGAGGCTGCCGACGGCGACGAGCGCGAGGAGTAACCTCGCCGCGCCGTTCCGCCACCCAGCACGAGCTCGCCCGCATCGAGCTCCTCGCCGGCCTGCCCGGGGACACGCTGGCCCGGCTCGGGCAGCGCATGGAGCGCGAGGAGATCGCCCCCGGCACCGTGCTCGTGCGCGAGGGCGAGGCCGACGACCGGTTCTACGTCCTCCTCGCCGGCGTCCTCGCTGTAAGCCAGCGCGACGCCGGCGCGCGTAGCGTGCTCAGGCCCGGCGATTACTTCGGCGAGGTCGCGCCCGCGATGGACATTCCCCGAACGGCGACCGTCTCCGCCATGACCCCGGCCGTCGTCGCGAGCTGCGACCGGGCCACGTTCGACGAGCTGCTGCGCCCGCTCTTCGCCGACGACGACTAAGGGCTCTCGACGAGGACCGCGTCGCTGAAGGCGGGCCACGCCTCCTTCGCCCAGTCGCCGAAGCGCCGATCGGTCAGCACACCACACGCCAGCCCCACGGCGGGGTCGACCCAGAGGAACGTGCCGGTCGCGCCGAAGTGGCCGAACGTGCGCTCGGAGTTGCGCGAGCCCGTCCAGTGGGGCGACTTCGCGTCCCGGAGCTCGAAGGTGAGGCCCCAGTCGTTCGGCTCCATCCTGCCGAGGCCGGGTAGGACGCCTGCGAGGCCCGGGAACTCCACCGTCGTCGCCTCGGCCAGCGTCTCGGGCGCCACGAGCGTCGGCTCCAGCAGCTCGCGGCCGAGCGCGAGCAGGTCGCCGAGCGGGCCTCGATAGGCATGGGCCGGAGAGCCGGTGAGGCGGCCCGAGAGGCCGAGCGGCCGGACGACCGCAGCGGCGAAATAGTCGGCGAAGAGCATTTCCGCGCGTTGCTCGAGCAGGCGGGCGGCGAGCTCGATGCCGGTGTTCGAGTAGATGCGGCGCCGCCCCGGGTCGGCCATCGGCTCCTCGCCGTCCAGAGGAAGGCCGGACGCGTGAGCGAGCAGGTGGCGGAGCGTCGCCCCGGGCGGCCCGGCCGGCTCGTCGAGGTCGACCGTCCCCTCCTCGAGTGCCACGAGGATCGCCAGCCCGGTGAGCAGCTTCGTGACGGAAGCCCACGGCAGCTCGGCCTCGGTAGCCCCGTGCGTCGCGACGACGCCGTTCGCACGCGTCACCCCGGCGGCCACGGCCCCCGCGCCCCAGCCCTCGATGGCGCGCAGCGCCTCCACCCACTGGATACTAGGAACGTGGCGCGCGCCAGGGTCCCCGCGGTCTCGCCCTATGCCGACACCGTCGGCTATTCCCGTGCAGTCCGGGACGGCCGTCACATCTTCGTCGCCGGAACCGCCCCCGTCGGGATCGAGTCGGACGACCCGTACGAGCAGGCGAAGCGGTGCCTCACGATCATCGTCGACGCCTTGCGCGAGCTCGGCGCGGAGCCCGAGCACGTCGTCCGGACGCGGGTGTACATCGTCGACCCGGCCGACTGGGAGGCGGTCGGGCGCGCCCACGGCGAGGTCTTCGGCGAGATCCGTCCCGCCTCGGCGATGCTCGTCATCACCGGGACACTCAATCCCGCCTGGAAGGTCGAGATCGAGGCCGACGCGCTCCTGCCGGAATGAGACTGCCGGTCCTCGCGGGGCTGTACGTCGCCGTCGTCCTGTCGGCGCAGGTCGGCGCGAACAAGATCGTCGAGCTCCCGCTCACGAACCTCCAGGCCCCGGGCGGTGTCTACGCGATCGGGGTGGCGCTGGCGCTCGTCCAGCTCGCGCACCACACCGGCGCGAGCCGCCGCGACGGGGCGGTCAACGCGCAGCTCCTGATCGCGCTCGGCTTCATCGGGTCGGCGCTCTTCGCCGGGTACATCGCGCTCGTCGTGCACTCGGAGCCCGCCTTCCCCGGCCAGACGTTCGACGACGCGGTCGGATCGACCTGGCGCATCGTCGCGGCCAGCCTCGCTGCGTTCATCGTCTCGGAGACCGTCGACAACCTCGTCGGTGCGCCGCTCCGCGGGCGCGTCCACGACGGGGTGCGCGTGACGGTCTCGGCCGGAGCGAGCGCCCCGATCGACAGCCTCGTCTTCCTCGTCCTCGCCTTCGGCACCTCGGGACTGCACTTCTTCGCCGGCCAGCTCGTGGGCAAGATCGCGTCGTCGGTAGTGATCGGGATCCCGCTCGTCGTGCTGGGCCGACGCTTTCTTCCTGCAAACAGGGGGGATATCGTCACCGCATGAGCGATTCGCTGATTCCGCCTTCGATCACGGGCAAGGGCTCGAGCTTCCCGCCGGGCGGGAGCGTGCTCGACCACGCCTTCGGAGCCGGTGACGCCTACACGCTCGGGGTCGAGGAGGAGTACATGCTCCTCGACGGCGAGACGTACGACCTCGTCCAGCACATCGACACCGTGCTCGAGGCTGTCGCCGGCCACGAGCTCGAGCCTCGCATCAACTCCGAGCTGATGCAGTCGGTGCTCGAGGTCGCCACGCCCGTCTGCCATACGCCCGCCGGCGTGCAGCAGCAACTCCTCCGGATCCGGCGCTACGTCACGGACGTCGCGCGCGAGAAGGGGCTCCGCGTCGGCTCCGCGGGCACGCACCCCTTCTCGCTCTTCGAGGCGCAGCGGATCACCGCCAAGGACCGCTACCGCGCGCTCGTCGACCAGATGCAGTACATCGCCCGGCGCGAGCTGATCTTCGGCATGCACGTCCACGTCGCGGTCGACGACCCGGAGAAGGCGATCCAGGTCGTCAACGGGCTGATCGCCCATCTCCCGGAGCTCGTGGCGCTGTCGGCGAGCTCGCCCTTCTGGCGCGGCGAGCCGACGGGGCTCCGCTCCTCGCGCCACATGATCTTCGCGGCCTTTCCGCGGTCGGGGCCGCCGCCGCGCTTCCGCGACTACGCCGACTACGCGCAGGTCGTGAACCAGCTCGAGAAGACCGGCTGCATCCAGGACTACACGCACATCTGGTGGGACATCCGCCTCCACCCGCGGCTGGGCACCATCGAGATCCGGATCTGCGACGCGGTCACGCGGCTCGAGGACGTGATCTCCATCACCGCGTACTGCCAGGCGCTCGTCAAGCACTACGCGGAGCTGGTGGAGCGCGGCGAGGAGATCCCCTCCTTCCATCGCATCCTCACGACCGAGAACAAGTGGCTGGCCGCCCGGTACGGACTCTCGGCGCCGGTGATGGACCTCCACACGGGACGGCGCAACCGGCTGCCGGTCGCGGCGCTCGTGCGGCGAACGCTGAAGACGCTGCGGCCGCACGCGCGCGACCTGGGCTCGGAGGAGGAGCTCGCGGGTATCGACGAGATCCTGCGGCGCGGCAACGGGGCCGACCGGCAGCTGCACATCTTCAGTGCGAACCGGGACATCGTCGAGGTGGCGCGCGAGATTGCAGACGCGACGGAGGTAGCGCCCGAGCCGGAGTCGGCGGCCGCCGCGTAGGATCCGGCGATGCTCGAGGCCGGGGACAGGGCGCCGCTGGAGGCGGTGGTGTGGACGACGCCGCGCGAGCGCGCATCGATCGGCGACCTCATCCACGACAAGCCGCTGCTCCTCCTCTTCTATCTCTTCGACTGGTCCTCGACCTGAACGACCGAACTCGAGCTCCTGCGTGACAGGAGAGCGGAGCTGCAGGAGGCCGGGACCGAGCCGTTCGCGATCTCGCGCGACTCGCCGTACACGCACGTTGCGTGGATGCAGGCGCTGGACCTCGACTTTCCGCTGCTCTCCGACTGGAACGCCGAGGCGACGCACGGCTTCGGCGTCGCGCACGAGCACAACGGGATGCGTGACGTGTCCGCGCGCACGGCGTTCCTCGTGGACGCCGACGGCATCGTGCGCGGCGCCTGGGCCTACGAGTCGAGCGAGCTGCCCGACCTCGACGTGCTGATCGCCGCGGCTCGAGCCTTGTAGCCGTCCGCCGGATGGCGTTTACTCGCGGCCATGGACACTCCACATCACGCCGAGGCTGCCCCCGACCGGCGCGCCTCGAACGCCGTCACCGCCGTGGTCGGGCTGGCGGTCGTGGCTCTCGCGCTCGTCTTCGTCTTCAAGACCACCGTGGCCCCCTCGCACTGGTACGCCTTCTTCAAGTGGATGCATGTGACGGGAGCCATCCTCTGGGTCGGCGGAGGCCTGACACTCACGATCCTGGCGCTGAAGGCCGAGCGCAGTTCAGATCCCGCGGAGATGGCGATGATCGCCAGGCAGGCTGCGTTCGTCGGCGAGCGCGTCTTCGCTCCCATCGGCCTCCTGGTCCTCGGAATGGGAATCGCGATGGTCGTCAACCTCGACCTGGACTGGGGAACCTCGTGGATCCTCATCGGCCTGATCGGCTACGCGATCACGTTCCTGACCGGCCTCCTCGTGCTCGGCCCGCAGGCGAAGCGCATCGGAGGGCTGATCGAGACCGTGGGGGCCGAGGCCGCCGAGACGCAGACCGCGATCAAGCGGATCCTGCTCATCGCCCGGGTGGACGAGGGCGTGCTGCTGCTCGTCGTCGCCGCGATGATCTTGAAGCCCTTCACATAGCCTCTTGACGGGTGACCCGCTCGCCGGCTGACGACTGCGAGACGGGGCCGCGCGAAGCGATGAGTTTCGCGCGGCCCGCCGGTCTGATAGACGAACGGTGACACGACGAGCGAGGAGAGCACATGCCGAAGACCATGCTGACCGTCGCCACGCGCAAGGGCACGTTCGTGCTCGAGAGCGACGATCGCCGCGACTGGAAGCTGCGCGGCCCGTACTGCGAAGGATGGCCCGTCTACCACGCGATCTACGACCCCACCACCGGCGAGATCTATGCGGCCGCCGCGAGCGAATGGCACGGCTCCGCGGTCTGGCGCAGCGCGGACCTCGGCGAGACGTGGGAGATGTCGAGCGAGGGGCTGACCTACGGAGACGACGACGGGCGGAAGGTGTCCAAGGTCTCGACGCTGGCACGCGCCGGCGACCGCCTGCTCGTCGGCGTCGAGGCGCCGGGCATCTTCGAGAGCCGCGACAACGGCAAGACCTGGTCGCTCCTGTCGACCCTCTCCGGGCAGCATGGCAGCGAGGAGTGGGACGATCCCGCGAACCAGCCGCCCGGACATCTCGGGATCTCCGGCTTCGTCACGGAGCCCGACAACTCCGACCGCTTCTTCGCGATCGTGCAGGGCGTCGGCGCCTTCGAGACCGAGGACGGCGGCTCCTCCTGGACGCCGCGCAACCAGGGCCTCCGCCGAGACTGGCCCGCCGACTACGAGGATGTCGGCTTCTGCGTCCACAAACTCGTGCGCTCCGCGGACCAGCAGCGCATGTACCAGCAGAACCACGTCGGCATGCACCGCTCCGACGACCAGGGCCGGTCGTGGAACGAGATCACCGAGGGCCTGCCGGGCGACTTCGGCTTCGCGGCCGCCGCGCATCCGCACGACGCCGAGACGTTCTACGTCATCCCGGTCGACGGCGGCCACGGGCGGACGATGCACGACGGCAAGGCAGCGGTCTGGCGCACCCGCGACGGGGGCTCGAGCTGGCAGGACCTGCGGAAGGGTCTGCCGCAGGAGAACGCGCACCTCGGCGTGCTGCGCCAGGGCATGTCCATCGACTCGCACGACACCCCGGGCGTCTACTTCGGGACG
>DATEPQ010000130.1:0-6684 GCA_035273125.1 Gaiellaceae bacterium | reverse complement strand
TGATGCAGGAGCCGTTCTCCTACCGCTTCTACGACGCGATCAAGAACCTTGACGCGACGCTGCGCATCGGCGTCACGACCGTGCGCGACGCCGGCGGCGCCGACCTCGGCGTGAAGCAGGCGCTCGAGGAGGGCATCGTCCGCGGCCCGCGCGTGCAGATCTCGATCAAGATGTTGAGCCAGACGGGCGGCCACGGCGACGGCTGGCTTCCGTCCGGCGCCCACGCGCAGCTCTTCGCCGAGTACCCCGGCTCTCCGGGCTCGCTCGTCGACGGGCCGGACGAGATCCGGCGGAAGGTGCGCGAGCTCGTGCGCAGCGGCGCCGAGGTGATCAAGATCGCGACCTCCGGCGGAGTCCTCTCGCCGCGGGACAAACCGCAGCAGCCGGGCTTCGACGTCGAGGAGATCGAGGCGATCGTCGAGGAGGCGCGCGCCGCAGGTCTGTGGGTGATGTCGCACGCCCAGTCGACGGTGGGGATCAAGAACGCCGTCCGCGCGGGCGTGCGCTCGATCGAGCACGGCATCTACCTCGACGACGAGGCGATCCAGCTCATGCTCGACCACGACGCGTATCTCGTCCCCACGCTCGTCGCGCCGTGGGGCGTGATCAGGGCGGCCGAGGCCGGCGCGGGCATCCCCGAGGGAGCGGTCACCAAGGCGCGCGAAGTCGTCGAGGCGCACCGCGACTCCTTCCGGCGCGCCGTCGAGGCAGGCGTCAAGGTGGCGATGGGGACCGATGCCGGGGTCGTGCCGCACGGGACGAACCTCGAGGAGCTCCAGCTCATGGCCGACGGAGGCATGAGCCCCGAGGACGTGCTCGTCGCGACCACGCGAACCGCCGCCGAGCTGATGGGTCTCGGGAGCGAGCTCGGCACCATCGAGCCCGGGAAGCGCGCCGACCTGGTCGTGGTGGCGGGCGACCCGCTCGACTTCCGTGACCTCGCCGGCCGGATCGAGCGCGTCTACCAGGACGGCCGACTCGTCGCGGGAGCGGCTCCCGCACGCGAGGCCGCAGCGGTCTAGGCCAAAGGCTGGAAGCGTCGTCGGCAAAGCCGACGACGCCCGGCCCTCAAGACCCGGCCGCCTGCAGCGGCCGTGGTGGCTACGGTGGCCGCGGTGGCCGCCCGCGTCGAAAACCAGCTGAAGTCGCTGCCGGCGAGGCCGGGGGTCTACCTCTTCCGGGACGCGGACGGGGGCGTTCTGTACGTCGGGAAGGCGAAGTCGCTCCGCCCGCGCGTTCGCTCCTATTTCCAGAAGACGACCGACGGGCGCGCCCAGATCCGCAGCCTGCCGGGACGTGTCGCGGACGTCGAGGTGATCGTGACCGGCAGCGAGGTCGAGGCGCTCCACCTCGAGCAGAACCTCGTCAAGCGGCACCGGCCGCCGTTCAACGTGCGGCTGCGCGACGACAAGTCCTTTCCGTACATCGCCGTCACGGTCGAGGACGAGTACCCGCGCGTCATGTTCACCCGCGAGCGGCACCGGCCGGGCGTCTGGTACTTCGGGCCGTACGCGAACGCGAAGAAGGTGCGCGAGACGCTCGACGTGCTCAACCGCGTCTTCCGCTACCGGCCGTGCGAGGGGCCGAAGCCGGGACGCCACAGCGGGATTCCGTGTCTCGACTACCACATCGACCGCTGTCTCGCGCCCTGCGTGGGCTACGTCTCGGCGGAGGACTACCGCGGCATCGTCGACGGCGTGATCGAGTTCCTGTCCGGCGACGTGAAGCCGATTCAGCGCGAGCTCGAGCGGCGGATGCACGAAGCCGCCGCGGACGAGCGCTTCGAGGACGCGGCGCGCTACCGCAACCGGCTCTTCGCCGTCCAGCATCTCGTCGAGCGGCAGGCCGTCGAGCGGCAGTCGGTCGGCACGGTGGACGTAATCGGCTTTGCGGCCGAGGGCGACCGGGCGGTGGTACAGATCTTCCCGCTCCGCGGCGGCAAGATGGTCGACCGCCACTCGTTCCACCTCGAGAACGTCGGCGGCCAGGACGTGACGACGATCCTCGAGTCGTTCGGGCTCGAGTACTACGGGAGCGCGCCGAGCGTGCCGCCGCAGATCGTCGTCCCGAGCGACGCGGGCGACCTGTCCGCGCTGGGCGAGCTGCTGTCGGAGCGCCGCGGCGCGCGGGTCGAGATCCGCACCGCGGAGCGAGGCGAGAAGCGGCGTCTGCAGCGGCTCGCCGACGAGAACGCGCTCCACGTGCTGACGAGCGATCTCGCGCAGGGCGAGCAGCGCCGGCTGCGCCGCGTCGAGGCGCTCGAGCAGCTGCGCGAGACGCTCAACCTCGAGGCACTGCCGCTGCGCATCGAGTGCTTCGACATCTCCACGGCGATGGGCCAGGACAACGTCGGCTCGATGGTCGTCTTCCAGGACGGGCTGCCGAAGAAGGCGCACTACCGCAAGTTCGGGATCCGGGACCAGGAGGGGATGGACGACTTCGCCGCCATGGAGGAGATGATCTCGCGCCGCTTCTCGCGCCTGGCGGCGGGGCCGGCGGCCGAGGAGTACGACGAGTCCTTCGCGGCGACGCCGAACCTGGTGGTCGTGGACGGCGGCAAGGGGCAGCTCGCGGCGGCAATCGCCGCGATGCAGGCGTTCGACCTGCCGCGCGTCGCCGTGATCGCGCTCGCGAAGCGGGAGGAGGAGGTCTTCGTCCCCGGCCGGGCGAGGCCGGTCGTCCTTTCGCGGCACGACCCCGGCCTCCAGCTCCTGCAGCGGATCCGCGACGAGGCGCACCGCTTCGCGGTCGGCTTCCACCGGCAGCGGCGCGAGTCGCGCGGCTTCGCGTCGCTGTTCGACGAGCTCGAGGGAGTGGGTCCGGCGCGGCGGCGGGCTCTGCTCAACCACTTCGGCTCGGTCGATGCGATGGTCGCCGCGACGCCGGAGGAGCTCGAGGGCGTGCCCGGCGTGCCCGCGAAGGTCGCGCGTAGCGTCTATGCGCAGCTGCATAAAGCAGGACGCTGAGGGAACGCGAGTCCAAAAAGGAGGTTCCAATGCCGGAACAGGACCACGGCCCCAGCGTCAAGGATCCCGAGCTCTACGAGCGGCTGCGGGAAGAAGGCGACAGCAAGGAGAAGGCTGCGCGGATCGCCAATCAGGCCGCGAACGAGGGCCGCAGCGCAGTCGGCGAGCGTGGGGGCGAGGCGCAGAACTACGAGGACCGCACGGTCGACGAGCTTCGCGACCGCGCGCAGGAGATCGGTATCGAGGGGTACTCGGACCTGAACAAGGACGAGCTCATCGACGCTCTCCGCAACCACTGACGGATAGAACCAGCCGCGTGAGCGGCGACGAACGAACGGCCGGAGCGTCGACGGGCCCAACCGCGGCGCTCCGGCTGATCGGGTATCGGAACTTCGGCCCGTACTTCGTCGGCAACGCCGCCTCCGCCAGCGGAACCTGGTTCCAGAACCTCGCCGCCTCGATCCTCGTCTACCGGCTGACCGGGTCGGCGTTCCTGCTCGGGGTGCTCAACTTCGCCAACTTCGTGCCGGTGCTCGTGCTCGCTCCCTGGGCGGGCAGCGTCGCCGACCGCTTCGACCGCAGGCACGTGCTCCTCGCGACGCAGCTGTCCGCGGCCGCGCTGTCGGCGGTCCTCGCCGCCCTGGCCTGGGGCGGAGAAGCGCGCGTCTGGGTCGTGATCGCGTTCGCGCTCGCACTCGGCGTGATGAGCGCGTTCAGCGCCCCGACCTCGATGGCGCTCGTCGGCGGTCTCGTCCCGCCTGCGCACCTCGGGTCCGCGGTTGCGCTCAACTCGATGACCTTCAACCTCGCTCGCGCGATCGGGCCGGTGCTCGCCGGAGTGTCGGTGGGCGCCCTCGGCATCCCGGCCTCGTTCGCGATCAACTCGGCCTCGTATCTGCTGCTCGTGCTCGGCGTGCTCGTCGTGCGCCCCGCGGAGCGGATCCGAGCCTCACGTGCGGAGACGCGCCTGCGCGAGAGCCTGCGCCTCGTCCGCGATCGGCCCGAGCTGCTCGGGCTCCTGCTCGTCGTCACCGTCGTCGGATTCGGCTCCGACCCGGTGAACACCGAGGCGCCCGCCTTTGCGAAGGCGTTCGGCAGGCCGGATACCGAGGCGGGCTTCATCATCGGCGCCTTCGGCGCGGGAGCAGTCGGCGCGGCGTTCCTGCTGGCCGGGCGGGTCACCGGCTCGCGCCGCCGGATGGTGCTCACCCTGGGACTCCTCGGCAGCGGAATGATGGCGTTCTCGCTCGTACGCTGGCTGCCCGCAGGATTCGTCCTTCTTGCGGTGGCCGGCTTCGGGTATCTCGCCTCGAACGCATCCGCGACGAGCAGGCTCCAGCTCGGCGTCGAGGAGCGGCACCGCGGCCGGATCATGGCGCTCTGGAGCGTCGCCTTCCTCGGCCTCCGGCCCGCCGCGAGCCTGCTCGACGGCGCAATCGCGGGAGCATTCGGCGTGCGCGCGGCGGGCGTCGTGCTCGCGCTGCCGGCGCTCGCCTGCGCGGTCGCGATCCTCGCGGTGCCGCGGCTGCTCGGTCGCTACCGGCCGGCGTCGCTCTCGGGCCCGAGGAACGGGTAGCGGTAGTCGCGCGGCGGGACGAACGTCTCCTTGATCGCCCGCGGGCTGACCCAGCGGATCAGGTTCCACATCGAGCCGGCCTTGTCGTTCGTGCCGGACGCGCGGGCGCCGCCGAACGGCTGCTGGCCGACCACGGCTCCGGTGGGCTTGTCGTTGACGTAGAAGTTGCCGGCCGCGTAGCGGAGCCGATCTCGGGTGCGCTCGATCGCCTCGAGGTCGCGTGCGAAGACCGCGCCGGTCAGCCCGTAGCTCGTCCCCTGGTCGACGAGGTCGAGCGTGTCCTCGTAGCGCGAGTCGTCGTAGACGAAAGCGGTCACGACCGGGCCGAACAGCTCCTCCTTCATGGTGCGGAACTCGGGGTCGGAGGTCTCGATCACGGTGGGTTGGACGAACCAGCCGTCGCTGTCGTCGTAGCTCCCGCCGGCGACGATCGACGCCTTCCCGTCCGCGGCCTTGGCCTCCTCGATCGCTTCCTTCTGCGTGGCGAAGGAGCTCGCGTCGATCACGGCGCCGAGGAAGTTCGAGAAGTCGGAGACGTCGCCCATCTTCATCTCACCGATCTCCGCGGCCACCTGCTCGCGCACCTGCGGCCAGAGGCTGGCGGGGGCGAAGACGCGAGAGGCGGCGGAGCACTTCTGGCCCTGGTACTCGAAGGACCCGCGGAGGATCGCGGTCGCGAGGGCCTCGGCGTCGGCGCTGGGGTGCGCCACGATGAAGTCCTTCCCGCCGGTCTCGCCGACGATCCGCGGGTAGTTGCGATAGCGGGCGATGTTCTCTCCCACCGTCTTCCACATCCCCTGGAAGACCGGCGTCGAGCCGGTGAAGTGGATGCCGGCGAGGTGTTCGCTCGCGAGCGCGGGGTCGCCGATCGCGGCGCCCGAGCCGTACACGAGGTTGATCACTCCGGGCGGCAGGCCGGCCTCTTCCCAGAGCTTCATGAGGAAGTGCGCGCTGACGGCCGCCGTCGAGGCCGGCTTCCAGACGACGGTGTTGCCCATCAGCGCCGCCGACGCGGGGAGGTTGCCCGCGATCGCGGTGAAGTTGAACGGCGTGACGGCAAAGACGAAGCCTTCGAGGGGGCGGTACTCGAGGCGATTCCAGACCCCGGGGGAGGAGATCGGCTGCTCCTCGTAGATGCGGGTCATGTACTGGACGTTGAAGCGCCAGAAGTCGATCAGCTCGCAGGCGGAGTCGATTTCGGCCTGGTGCGCGGTCTTCGACTGGCCGAGCATCGTGGCCGCGTTGAGGGTCTGCCGCCAGGGGCCGGCGAGAAGCTCGGCCGCGCGAAGGAAGACGGCGGCGCGGTCCTCCCACGGCGTGCGCGACCAGTCCTCCCACGCGTCGGCCGCGGCGGCGACCGCGCGTTCCACCTCGGCGGCCCCGCCCTTGTGGACGTCGGCGAGGACGTGGCTGCGCCTGTGAGGCATGACCGCTTCGAACGTGTCGCCGGTCTCGACGTCCTCGCCGCCGATCACGAGCGGGATGTCGAGGCGCTGGGAGGAGAGCTCGTCGAGGCGGCGCCGCAGCTCGTCGCGCTCGGGGCTGCCGGGTGCGTAGCCGAGCACCGGCTCGTTGTGTGGCTCGGGGACGCGGAAGATGCCGTGGGTGCTCACTGGTGACGATTCTAGGATTCCGGGTCGTGGCGGTGACGCAGGTGGCCTACGAGGCGGAGGGCTGGGGCATCGGCGAGCTGGTGGTCGCCGACGAGCGCGTCGTCTGGCACGAGCTTCCCTGGCCGCGGGCGGACGGGCTGCAGCGGGGCGACACGACTCCTCAGGACCCATCCCAAACCCCCACCCGCCCAGGGGGAAGGGCTGCTGCGGTCGTATCAGAGAAAGCGTCAAGCCGAGATCGAGGCTTCGCAGCGGAAGTCGTGCGGGTGCTCCAGGCGTACTTCGCCGGCGAACGAGTGCCGCTCGGGGACGTGCCGGTGGACCTCGAGTACGAGACGCCGTTCCTGGCGCGCTGCGCTGCCGCCCTGCGCACGGTCTCGTACGGCGAGGTCGTCACCTACGGCGAGCTCGCCGCGCTGGCGGGCGCGCCCGGCGCCGCGCGCGCGGCCGGCGGCTTCTGCGCGCGCAGCCACCTTTCGCTCTTCGTCCCGTGCCACCGCGTCGTCTCCGCCGGCGGGCTCGGGTCGTA
>DATEPQ010000129.1:0-12539 GCA_035273125.1 Gaiellaceae bacterium | reverse complement strand
TCGCGATGCGGCACCACACGCAGTTCCGGCGCAAGCGGGCCCAGACGGAACGCACGATCGTCGGCGTGCCCGCGTTCCCGGGCCAGGCGCCGCGGTCGCTCGGCCTGTTGATCGGCACGACCGGCTTCCTCTTCCTGCTCGGCGGGCTGGTGCAGATCAACCCGATCTGGCTCTGGGGGCCGTACCACACGTACTCGTCGACGAACGGAGCCCAGCCGGACTGGTACCTCGGGTGGCTGATCGGCGGGCTGCGCCTCGTGCCGAGCTTCGACTTCACGATCGGCCACTACACGGTCGTGCCCAACCCGTTCTGGGGTGGAGCCGCGTTCCCGCTCGTCGTGTTCGGGTTCCTCTACTTCTGGCCGTGGCTCGAGCGGCGCTTCACCGGCGACCAGGCGTTCCACAACCTGCTCGACCGGCCGCGCGACGCGCCGGTCCGTACGGCGATCGGTGTGGGAATCGTCAGCTGGGTGTTCCTCGTGTTCATGGCCGGATCCGCGGACCGCGTCAACGTCACGTTCGGGATCGGCTACGTGTCGCAGATCTGGGTCTACCGCGTGATCGTCTGGGTGCTGCCGGTGGTCTTTGCCTTCGTGACATGGTGGATCTGCAAGGCGCTGCAGGCGAGCGAGCTCGTCGTGCTCGACCGCCACGAGGCGGAGGCGGAAGCGCGTCTCGCGCGAATGCGGCGGGGGAAAGAGCCGCCGGGCGATCCCGGGGCGCTCGAGAGCTAGGCCGCCTCCAGCCGTTGGACGAGCCCCGCGAGAGGCAAGGGCCTCGTGGTGTCGATCCGCACGGTCTCGCCCGGCAGGTGGAGTGGCCCGTGTCGACCGGTCTCGACCGCTTCCCGCAGTGCGCCGATGCGCTCGGAGTCGACATGCCCGGGATGACGTTCCCGGCCCGCGTACCGCTCGACCAGCACGTCGAGCGGCGCGGTGCAGTGCACCTGGAAGAAGCGGGCCGGCAGTGCGGCCAGCCCGGCTTCGCGGCCGCGGACGAAGTTCGCTTCGAGCACGAGGCTCGCTCCGGCCGACACCGACCCCTCGACGATCGCCAGCAGCACGTGATAGGTCGCCTCGCCGAGCCGCTGCGACCAGGCGAGGTCACCGGTTCCGAGCGCGTCGAAGAGCGCCTCCTTGATCGTGTCCTTCGCGATCAGCGGCAGGTGAAGCCGGGCCGCGAGCTCGCGCGCGACCGTCGTCTTTCCTGCCGCCGGAGGTCCGGTCACGACCACCAGCAGCGGCTCGTCCACGACGGCCCTAGGCGGAGAGAAGGCGGCGGAGCACGTACTGGAGGATCCCGCCGTGGCGGAAGTACTCGCGCTCGCGAGGCGTGTCGAGGCGAAGGCGGGCGCGGAACTCCTTCTCGTCCGCCCGCACCGTGACCTCGTCGGCCTCGCCGCCCTCGAGACCCGAGATCGAGAACTCCTCCCGGCCGGTCAGCCCGAGCGACTCGGCGTCCTCGCCCGGCATGAACTGCAGCGGCGCGATTCCCATCATGAGCAGGTTCGAGCGGTGGATCCGCTCGTACGAGTCGGCGATGGCCGCACGCACGCCGAGCAGGTTCGGCCCCTTCGCCGCCCAGTCGCGCGACGAGCCGGAGCCGTACTCCTTGCCTGCGATGACGATCGTCGGCACGCGCTCGTTGCGATAGCGCTCGGCCACCTCGAAGATCGTCCCCTCCTCGCCGTCCGGCAGATGGACCGTCCACGTCCCCTCGCTGCCGGAGACGAGGAGGTTCTTGAGCCGGACGTTCGCGAACGTGCCGCGCACCATCACCTCATGGTTGCCGCGCCGGGAGCCGTACGAATTGAACGCCCGCCGCTCGACGCCGTGGTCGATCAGGTACTTCCCCGCCGGCGAGTCCGGCCGGATCGCGCCCGCCGGCGAGATGTGGTCGGTCGTGACGGAGTCGCCGAGCAGGACGAGGCAGCGCGCACCCTCGATGTCCGCGACCGGCTCCGGCTCCCGCGGCATGCCCTCGAAGTACGGCGGCAGGCGCACGTACGTCGACGCGTCGTCCCAGTCGTACAGCTCGCCCTCCGGCGTCTCGAGTCCGCGCCAGCGCTCGTCGCCCGTGAAGACGTCTGCGTACGTGGAGGAGAACATCTCGCCCTTGACCGACTTGCCGATCACGGCGTCGATCTCCTCCCGGCTCGGCCAGAGATCGCGGAGGAAGACGTCTTCACCGTCGGAACCCTGGCCGAGCGGCTCGTTGACGAGATCGACGTCCATCCGGCCGGCGAGGGCGTAGGCGACGACGAGCGGCGGCGACGCGAGGTAGTTCGCCTTCACCTCGCCGTGGATCCGCGCCTCGAAGTTGCGGTTGCCGGAGAGGACGGCGCACACGACGAGGTCGCCGTCCGACACGGCGGCGCTGATGGGCTCCGGCAGCGGGCCGGAGTTCCCGATGCACGTCGTGCAGCCGTAGCCGACGGTGTTGAACCCGAGCTCGTCGAGATAGGTGTCGAGGCCGGACGCGCGGTAGTACTCGCTCACGACCTTCGAGCCCGGGGCCAGAGAGGACTTGACCCACGGTCGCCGCTCGAGCCCGCGCTCGACCGCCTTCTGGGCGAGCAGCCCCGCGGCGATCATCACCGACGGATTGGACGTGTTCGTGCAGGACGTGATCGCCGCGATCACGACCGAGCCGTGCTCGAGCGCATAGTCCTCGCCCTCGACCGCGACCCGCTTCTTCTCGAGCGTCGCCGCGTGCGCCGGCGCCGGCTCCCTCCCGTTGCCCACGCCGTCGCTCGTCGGCGGGTCGCTCGCCGGGAACGAGTCGGCGATCTCCTTGTCGTAGGACCCGTTCGTGAGCGGGACGCCGAACGTGCCGAGCGAGTCGATGAACGCGTCCTTCGCCTCCGCGAGCGGCACGCGGTCCTGCGGCCGGCGCGGCCCGGCGAGGGAAGGCTCGACGTCGTCGAGGTCGAGCTCCACGACCTGCGAGTACTCCGGGTGCTCCTCCGGCTCGTGCCAGAGCAGGTTCTCCTTGCAGTACGCCTCCACGAGCGCGACCCGCTCCTCGCTGCGGCCGGTGAGACGCAGGTAGTCGACCGTCACCTCGTCGACCGGGAAGAAGCCGCACGTCGCGCCGTACTCCGGGCTCATGTTCCCGAGCGTCGCGCGGTCGGCGAGGGCCAGCGAGCCGACCCCGGGCCCGAAGTACTCGACGAACTTCCCCACGACGCCGGTGCGCCGGAGGATCTCGGTCACCGTCAGCACGAGATCCGTCGCGGTCGCGCCCTCGCGGAGCGCGCCGGTGAGCCGGAGGCCCACCACCTGCGGCACGAGCATCGAGAGCGCCTCCCCGAGCATCGCCGCCTCGGCCTCGATCCCGCCGACGCCCCAGCCCAGGACGCCGAGGCCGTTGACCATCGTCGTGTGCGAGTCCGTTCCGACGAGCGTGTCGGGGAACGCCACGCCGTCCCGAACCTCGACGACGCGCGCGAGGTACTCGAGGTTGACCTGGTGGACGATGCCCGTGTTCGGCGGCACGACTCGGAAGTTGTCGAACGCACCCTGGCCCCAGCGCAGGAAGGCGTAGCGCTCGTGGTTCCGCTCGAACTCGAGCTCGACGTTGCGCTCGATCGCGAGCCGCGAGGCGAACTCGTCCACCTGCACGGAGTGGTCGATCACGAGCTCGACCGGGATCTGCGGATTGATCGCAGTCGGGTCGCCGCCCTGGTCTCGCATCGCGTCGCGCATCGCCGCGAGGTCGACGACGCACGGGACGCCGGTGAAGTCCTGCAGCAAAACGCGGGCGGGGACGAACGCGATCTCGCGCGACGGCTCGGCAGCGGCGACCCAGCCCGAGATCGCCTTGGCCCCCTCCTCGGAGCCGTGGCGCAGGACGTTCTCGAGCAGGATCCGGAGCGTGTAGGGGAGCCGGGCGGCGCCGTCGTCGAGCTTGTGAAATCCGTAGCTCTCGTCGCCGACCCGTAGTTGCTCCATACCTCGATTCAAGCAGAGGTGCGGTTTCGCTCGCCCTGTTTGCCCTGAGTCAGGCGGTTGAGGGTCACGAGCCCGAGCCCGCCGAGCATGTTGCCCGCGGCTGCGAGCAGGAAGTTGCCGAGGATGAACGTCCACGCGAAGTGGGCGCCGAAGCGGTAGCCGAAGATCAGCTCGAGCGTCGCCACGATCACGTGGTCGAAGCTCCCGAGCAGCAGCAGCGCTCCCGCGACCCACGCGATGACCACGCGCACGAGCATCGATTCCTGCCCCTCCACGAACCAGGTCATCGCGGTCATGAGCGCACCGGCGAAGATCGCGCTGACGAAGAGCGTCAACGTCCCGTGCGCATGGATCCGGGCGGCGTTCGCCGCGAGCGTCCCGGCCGTCCCGCTCGGCAGCACCTGGTGGGTGGAGAGGATCAGGATGATGACCGTGCCGCCGAGCACGTTGAACAGCGGGGACGTGATCCAGAGCTTGGCGAGTCCTGCCCACGAGCTCCCGCGCCGGTGGTCGAGGCCCGCGATGGGGACGAGGAAGTTCTCCGTGAAGAGCTCGCCGCGGCCCACGACGAGGAAGACGAACCCGATGCCGAAGGCGAGCGCGCCGAAGACGTGCGCGGGGTTCTCTCCCACCCAGGGTGCGAGCTGGGTTGCGACGAGCGCGAACGCGAGGATGCCGGCGACGATGTCGAAGCCGGCGGCGAGCGCGGTCGAGATCATCTCGAGCAGCGGCCGGCCGAGCCGTCGCTCCCCCTCGATCTTCGTGAGCCGGTAGATGTCCTCCGGCTGCGGGATCTCGCTCAAACGTTCGGGATGAGCTCGCGGGCGGCGAAGTCGGCGAACTCCTGCTGGTTGTCGCCGATCTGGTGGACGTAGACGTGCGTGAAACCGGCTTCCTCGTACTTGCCGATCAGCTCGAGGTACGGCGCGGGATCCGGGCCGGCCGGCGTCGATTCGGCCACGTCGGCGACGGTGACGTTCGCGGCCGACTCCTCGAAGTCGCGCGGGGCGGGCAGCTCCTGGCCGCCCGAGCCGGCGAGCGCGAGGTTTGGCCAGAGCTTGTGCGCGCGCTCGTGGCCGGCCTCCTCGTCCTCGTCGTAGGCGACGTGGATCATCCCGATCTTCGGCTTGCCCGAGCCGCCGGCCTCCTCGAACGCGCCGACGAGCTCCTCGTTCGGCGCCGTGGAGACGAGGCCGTCGCCGATCCGACCGGCGAGCTCCGCCGCCTGCGGCTTCGACGCGGCGACGTAGAGCTCGGGCGGCTCGTCGGGAAGCGTGTAGAGCCGGGCCTGCTCGACGGTGTAGTGCTCGCCGCGGTGGGTGATCTCCTCGCCGCTCCAGAGCTTGCGGATCACGTCCACGGCCTCCTCCAGCATCTCGAGCCGCTCCCACGCGAGCGGCCAGCGCGCGCCCGTCACGTGCTCGTTCAGGTTCTCGCCCGTGCCGACCCCCAGGAAGAAGCGCCCGGGCATCATCGCGGCGACCGTCGCGGCCGCCTGGGCGACGATCGCGGGATGGATGCGGATCAGCGGGCACGTCACGCCGGTGCCCATCCGGATCTTCTCGGTCGCGTGCGCGATCCCGCCGAGCGTCGACCAGACGAACGGGCTGTGTCCCTGATCGCTCACCCAGGGGTGGAAGTGGTCGGAGATGAGCCCGAACGTGAAGCCGGCCCGCTCGGCGATCTGCGCCTGACGTACGAGCTCGTTCGGCGCATGGTCTTCGGAGGAAAGAGCGAAGCCGAGTTCCATGGCGCGTCAAGTACCTGTTTGCCGCGCTGCGAAACGAGGCATCGAGTCTTCGTGGATCTGGCGTCCGTCGCAGAGCTGCAGGTGTTGCTGGAGGGTGTGCCGCTGCCGAACGAGCGGTCGAGCCTGCTGAAGTACGCGTTGCACGAGGGCGCGAGCGGCGAGCAGGTCGCGCTCCTACGGCGGCTGCCGGACCGGCGTTACGACAACATCGACGAGGTCGCGGAGGAGCTCGCGAGCGTGCAGCCCTCGTTCGAGCACGAAGCAGGGCCGCCGCGTGAGGAGAGCGGCGCGCCGCCCGGAGGCGAGGACTACACGGAGCTCCATCCGGAGAGCGGGCAGGTGCGCGACCTCGACGCCGTCACCGGCAGCTGAGCGCGCTTCGGAGCTCGACGAAGAACGCGCCCGCGAACGCCACGCCCGCGAGGACGAACCCGGCCACCCCCGCCGCCGTCGTCCAGCTCGCGGCGTGCGTCAGTCCCGACACGCCGGTGAGCACGAACCGGCAGGAGGCGGCGACGAACACGGCTGCGGTGACGAGCTTTCCGTCGACGACCTCCGTTGCGACCGAGACCACGAGGGCCGCCGCCGCCGCGAACAGGAACAGGCTCTCCGCCTTCGACGGCCCCGGTGCCCCCACCGTGCCGGTGATCGTCGCGAGCGCGAGCGCGAGCCACGTCGCGCCGAGAACCGACGATGCGGTTGCGGCTGCGAGCTCCCCTCTGACCCAGCCCCAGACCGAAGGAACGAGCTGCATGGGCACGGGGATCGCGAGCACGAGCCAGCCGACCGTGTGGAAGTCGGCCGCCGGGAGGACACCGGTCTCGAAGCCGGCGTAGACCGTGGTGGCGATCGTCAGGCCGAGGAAGGTGATGGGGAGCGGCGTGGCTCCGAGGCCGTCCCTCACGCGCCGCGACTCGGCGGAGCAGGGTTGTCGCCCGGCTTCGTCGTCGCCTTCGTCCCATCCCGCTCGGCCCGCCGTCGCTGTGACTCGACGACGTACTTCGGGTCTCGTGCCGACTGGAAGCCCGCCTTATAGACAGACCAGCGGAGGCAGACCTCACCGGCGCAGACGAGCGCTCCGCCGAGCACGGCCGAGGTGCGGCTCTTCCGGCCTCGCCTGGCCAGCAGTGCAGCGCCTGCTAGAGCGAGTCCCTTCGCGGCCGAGGAAAACTTCCCGGCCTCCCCTTCGTGGTAGACCTCGCCGATCTTGCCGAGCCGCAGCTCCATCGCCTGCATCAGCGCGCCCTCCGCGAGCACGCCCGCGACGGCGAGCCGCCGCGCCGGCCCGGCATCGCGCGGCGGGACGAACATCGCGGCCATGGCGCCGGCGCTTGCCGCTGCGCTCGCCCCGAAGATCCACGGCAGCTCCTGTCTCCCCTCGTGCCACACGGGGATGGCCGTGTCCGCGACCAGAACGCCCGTGTAGGTCGCGAGCGGAGGCCCGGCCAGCGCGGCGACAGCCGAGGCGGCGATCCGCAAGGGCTTCCACTTGCCCAGGAGCTGGAGCGCCGCCGCGGTCGTCGTCGCCCCACCGTTGACGAGCAGGACCCACGAGCCGAGGTTCATCGGCGAGGTGACCTTGACCACGCGGAGCATGTGATGGAAGCGCTCGGGTCGGCCGAGGTCGGAGATGAGGAGCGCGGGGGAAACCAGATCCGCAACCGCGCCGATGTAGAGCGCCCTGCGCGCCAGCGTCTCGTTCCCCGAGATGCGCGCGGCCGAGCTCAGCACCGACGACGCCCCCGCGAGCCCCCCGGTGAAGAAGTAGGCCGGAATCTCCCACGTCCACGTCGGCTCCTTGACGATCGGTCGGCCGTAGTACGAGCGCATGTCGGTGCCCGCCTCGGTGATGGAGCCGCTCCAGGAAGTCGTGCCCGGCGGCTTGCCGTTCAGGTCGGAGAGCGGATGGAGCTTCTCCCTCATCCGCGCCGCCCCAGGAAGGTCAGCGCTGCGACGCCCACGAGCAGCGTCCCGGCCGCAGCGAGCATGTTCGTCCACATCTCGGGCAGGTCGCGCGTCGTCACGACCGGGTCGGGCGGCAGACCGTAGACCTCGGGTTCGTCGAGCAGGAGGAAGAAGGCTCCGAAGCCGCCGACGCCGTCGTCGGGATCGCGGCCGTAGAGCTGCGCGCCGTTCCAGCCCTCGGCCTCGAGCTTCGCGAGCCGCGCGTCGGCCCGTTCCCGCAGCTCCTCGAGGGGCCCGAACTGGATCGACTTCGTCGGGCAGGCCTTCGCGCACGCGGGCTCGTGGCCGCCCTTGAGCCGGTCGTAGCAGAGGGTGCACTTCCAGACCCGTCCGTCCTCCTTGCGGCCGAGGATCGCGGGCGGCGGGTCGGTGGTCGCCTCGATCTTGCGCTGGTCGAGAACGCCGAACGGGCACGCCGGGACGCAGTAGCCGCAGCCGTTGCAGATGTCCTGCTGCACGACGACCGTGCCGAACTCGGTGCGGAAGAGCGAGCCGGTCGGGCAGACGTCGAGGCAGGCCGCGTGGGTGCAGTGCTTGCAGACGTCCGACTCCATGAGCCAGCGCAGCCCCGTGCTTCCGTCGCCATTGCCGTCTCCGATCAGCGGCTTGCGCTGCTCGACGAAGGCGACGTGGCGCCAGGTGTTGGCGCCGAGCTGCGAGGTGTGGTCGTACGACTCGCCGGTCCAGACCCGGCCGTCCTCCGGGATGAGGTTCCACTCCTTGCACGCGACCTCACAGGCCTTGCAGCCGATGCAGACCGAGGTGTCGGTGAAGAAGCCGACGCGCTCCTTCTGCTCGTCGCCGTACGCGTCCCAGCCGTCGGGATCGCCGGTCGGTTCCAGCAGTTCCTGGAGGAGATTCACGAGCTCGTCTTCCTCAGTTCCTCGGGCTCGACCCGCGGATCCTGCTCGCGGCGCGAGTGCGCCTGCTCGCGGAGCTCGGCGACGAACTTCGGCAGCTCGGGCCCGCGTGGCCGACGGCCCGGCCGGATCCCGCACGTGAACGCCTTCACTTCCTGGATGTGGACGTTCGGGTCGAGCGCCATGTGCGCGAGGTCGTTGGCCGAGTCGCCCGTGATCAGACCGCGCTTGCCCCAGTGGTACGGCAGACCGACCTGGTGGACGGTCCGGCCGTCCTTCATCCGCAGCGGGCGCACGCGATCGGTGACCATCACCCGCGCCTCGATCGCCGAGCGCGAGGTGTAGATCGTCGCCCAGCCGCCGTGCTCCAGGCCGACCTCGCGCGCGAGATCCGGATGGACCTCGCAGAACATCGCCGGCTGGAGCTCCGCCAGGTACGGCACCGAGCGCGTCATCCCGCCGGCGGTGTGGTGCTCGGTCAACCGGTACGTGGTGACGACGTACGGGTAGACGTCGCTGCCGGGCTCGTTCGCGACCGGGTTGTATGGATCCTCGGCGAGGTCCTTGTTCTGCTGGCGGCGCGGGTTCGCGCGCTGCGAGTAGAGCGGGTTGTCGAACGGCGACTCGTGCGGCTCGTAGTGCGTCGGCAACGGGCCGTCCTCGAGCCCCTGCGGGACGTAGAGCCAGCTGCGGCCGTCCGCCTGCATGATGAACGGGTGGTCGCCGGCGATGGCGTCCTCGGCTTCCGCGTCCTCCGGGGGGACGTAATCGGGCGGCTTCTGCTGGTCGAAGTCCGGTTGGTCGAGACCCGTCCACTCGCCCTGCTCGGCGTCCCACCACACGAACCGCTTGCGTTCGGACCACGGGTTGCCGTCCGGGTCGGCCGACGCGCGGTTGTAGAGAAGGCGACGGTTGTCCGGCCAGGCCCAGGCCCACTCCGGGGCGACGTACGTGTCCTGCTCCCAGTGCGGCTTCTTGCGCGCCGTCTGGTTGATGCCTTCCTTGAAGCAGCCGGAGTAGATCCAGCAACCGCAAGCCGTCGAGCCGTCCGCCTTCAGCTCCTTGTAGCCGGAGAGGAATTTGCCGGACCCGATCTCCCAGCCGCTCACCTCCTGGAGCACCGACTCCGCGTCGGGCTCCCGGATCGCCGAATGCGTGGGGTACTCCCAGCGAAGCGCCTTGATCAGCTTGTCGCGCTCGTCCTCCGACTCCTCGAGCTTCTGCTTGATCAGGCGGCCCAGGTGGAAGTAGAACCACAGCTCCGAGCGGCAGTCCTCCTTCGGATCGACCGCCTGCCAGTGCCACTGCAGCAGCCGCTGGGTGTTCGTGAACGAGCCGTCCTTCTCGGTGTGGGCCGCGGCCGGCATGAAAAAGATCTCCGTCGCGATCTCCTCCGGCTTCAGCTCGCCCGACTCGACCTCGGGGCTGTCGTACCAGAAGGCCGCGGACTCGATCTCGACAACGTCGCGCACCACGAGCCAGTCGAGCTTCGCGAGCCCGAGCCGGTGCGCCTTGCCGTTCGCGTGCCCGACCGCCGGGTTCTCGCCGGCGATGATGTAGCCCTTCACGTTCCCCTCGAGCATCTGCTGGACGGTGAAGTAGGCCGAGTTGTCGTCGTCGATCCGGGGCAGCGACTCGAACAGCCAGTCGTTGTCCGCGCTCGCGTGCTCGCCGAAGTACGCCTTCATCAGGCTGACGAAATAGGCGTCGAAGTGGCCCCACCAGCCGGTCGGCGACGTGTTGGCCGCGATGTAGCCGTCGAGCCCGCCGTAGTCCTCCGTGTGGGGCATCGGCAGGTAGCCCGGGAGGATGTTGTAGAGGGTCGGGATGTCCGTCGAGCCCTGGATGGAGGCATGCCCTCGCAGCGCGACGATGCCGCCCCCGGGGCGGCCCATGTTCCCGAGCAGCTGCTGGACGATCGCGGCAGCGCGGATCATCTGGACGCCGACCGTGTGCTGCGTCCACCCGACCGCGTAGCAGAAGGCGCTCGTCCGGTCGCGGCCCGAGTTCTGAACGAGCGCCTCGGCGACCTCGACGAAGTCGTCCACCGAGCAGCCGCACGTCTCGGCGACGAAATCGGGCGTGTAGCGCTGATAGTGGCGCTTCAGAATCTGGAAGACGCAGCGGGGGTGTTGCAGGGTCGGGTCCTCCGCGGGCGGCTCGCCGTGGTGCAGCCCGGATCCTCCGCCGCCGTGACCGGACTGCTCGCCCTTGGTGGGATCGAAGCCTTCCTCGCGCTGGCCCGCGGCGCCGTGCACCTCCATCCCCTCGTACATCCACGTCTGGACGTCGTACTCTCCCTGCTCGGGGTCCCAGCCGGAGAAGAGCCCGTCGAGCTCCTCGGTGTCGGCGAACTCCTCGTCGATGATCACCGGCGCGTTCGTGTAGTGCTCGACGTACTCCGCGAAGTGGAGGTTGTTCTGGAGGATGTAGTTGATGACGCCGCCGAGGAAGGCGATGTCACTGCCGGCGCGGATGCCGACGTGCTTCGTCGCCATGGCGCTCGTGCGGGTGAAGCGCGGGTCGACGTGGATGACCTTCGCGCCGCGTTCCCTGGCCTCCATCACCCACTGGAATCCCACCGGGTGGTTCTCGGCCATGTTCGAGCCCATGATCACGATGCAGTCGGAGTTCTGCAGGTCCTGCTGGAAGTCCGTGGCCCCGCCTCGTCCGAACGAGGTGCCCAGACTGGGCACCGTGGAGCTGTGTCATATCCGGGCCTGGTTCTCGACCTGGACGATGCCGAGACCGGTCATCAGCTTCTTGATGAGGTAGTTCTCCTCGTTGTCCAGGGTGGCGCCGCCGAGGTTGCCGATCGCCATCGTCCGGTTGGCGGGGTTGCCGTCCTCGGTCTTCCACTCCCAGGTGTCGGCGCGCGTCTTGATGATGCGCTCGGCGATCATGTCCATCGCGTCGTCGAGCGAGAGCTCCTCCCACTGCGTGCCGTAGGGGCGCCGGTACTTGACCTTGTACTCGCGCAACGGGCTCTGCACGAAGCTCTTCGAAGCCTGGCCCTTCGGGCACAGCCGGCCGCGCGAGATCGGGCTCGCGGGGTCACCCTCGATGTGCGTGATCTCGCCGTCGGAGACGTAGATGAGCTGCCCGCAGCCGACCGCGCAGTAGGGGCAGATCGAGTGGACGACGTGCTCGGCCTCGTCGATCCGCGGCACCAGGGTTTGCGAGCGCGGAGACTGGACCGCCTTGCCGAGGCCCAGCGGATCTCCTTCCCGCAGCTGTCGCAGGACCGGCCAGGAATCCAGGAGCTTCGAGAGCGCCACTAGGTGCTCTCTTTCCGATCGGCGGCGCCGCATAAACGAAATCCGATGCAAAAACTGAGGTTTTCCGACTCAGCGAGCGGGCATCCGATTCATACAACGTAATACGAACTAAGACACCGTAGAAAGGGGCGTTGCCTTATGAGCACGATCGATGAGCGTAGAGAGCACGCTTCCGCGGGCGTCGCGCTCCGCGATGAGGACGCTTGGCGCGACGGCTTCGCCCGCCCGCGCGTATTCCTCCAGCCGATCGCGGCACCATCCGCGCTCGGGCTCGCGGGCTTCTCCGTGGCGACGCTGATGGTCTCGCTGATCCAGGCCGGCTGGCTCGGCCACTGGACCGACATGGGAGTCGTCGGACTGTTCGCGATGACGTTCGGCGGCATCGCGCAGTTCGCCGCGGGAATGTGGTCCTACAAGGCACGCGACATCGTGGCGACCGTGGCTCACGGGATGTGGGGCGCCTTCTGGCTCGCCTTCGGGCTGCTGCAGATCTTCATCATCACGGGGAAGATCCCGGCGCCCGTGCCCGGCGAGGCGAACTACGCCCTCGGGCTGTGGTTCTTCGGGCTCGCCTACATGACCGGGATCGCCGCGATCGCGGCGACGACGGAGAGCATCGGGATCGCCTCCGTCCTCTGGACGCTCGCGGTGGGCTCGGGCCTGTCCGCGGCCGGCTGGTTCATCTCCGGCATCGGGAACGGTTGGCTCGGCGCCGGCGGCGTCCTGTTCGTCA
>DATEPQ010000128.1:0-3299 GCA_035273125.1 Gaiellaceae bacterium | reverse complement strand
CGTGCGCGAGCCGAGCTTCTTGAGCAGGTCGTCTTTCGTCCCCTCGCTCTCGTCGTCGAGAAGCTTCGAGATCTCGTCCTTCTTCAGCCGCGAGCCGAGCAGCTCGAGCAGTTCCGCCTTCGTCGACTGCGAGCTCAGCTCTTCGACGAGATCCGACTTGGTTTCCGACGCCATGTGCGCGCTCCTTCGTCCGAGGTGCAGGGAATTTCCCCTGCCGGAGAGAGCGCCAAACAGGGCTAGCCGCTCGCGACGGCGACTTCGACGGGCGTGTCTTCCCGGTGCCGCAGGAGCACCGCGGCGAAGAGCAGGCCGCCGAGGGTGAGCAGCGCCGGTAGGCCGACGAAGAACGGCCCGAGCGCGACGTGGCGCAGGAGGTAGCCGGCCGCGATGAAGCCGAACGGCCCGGCCATCGTGGCGACGGTCATCACCGACGTCATCACCTTCGGGCGCAGAGCCTCCGGCGTCCGCACGGTCAGGATCCCGATCACCGGCGCGTTGACAAGCGGCGTGAAGAACGCGAACCCGCCGATGATCACGACCGCGGCAGGCCAGGGCGTGCTCGGCGAGAGCAGGAAGAGGGGCAGCGGCATGGCGACGATCGCGAGCGCCGCGAGCTTCAGCAGCGGCACCTTCTGCGCCACCTGCTGGGCGACGATCGCGCCGGCGAGCGCGCCGATCCCGAAGCCGGCGAAGAGGTAGCCGAGCACGTGCGCGTTGGCGTCGTAGCGGAAGAACGCGATCGCCTGGACGCCGAGGACGATGCCCTGCGCGACGAAGTTGATCACGCACGCGGCGATCATCATCGGCCCGAGCAGGGAGTCCCCGAGGAGGAACTTCAGGCCGGCGAACACACCCTTCTGCTGCGCGGCCGCCTCGACGCGCTTGCCCGCGCGGACGACGGTCAGGATCACGAGGAAGGAGAAGACGTAGGAGCAGCCGTCGAGGACGAGCACGGTCGTGGGACTCGTCGCGGCGATCAGCAGGCCGGCGAGCACCGGCCCGGCGAGCTGCGTCAGCTGGTTGGCGCCCGACAGAATCGCATTCACGCTCGCGACCGCCTGCTCGTCCTCACCCGCGACCTCGGGGACGACGAGCCGCGACGAGGCGAAGTAGGGCGCGGCGAAGATCCCGATCGCGAAGGTCGTCCCGAGCAGCGCCGCGAAGGACAGGTGTCCGGTGCCGTGCAGGATCGGGATGACGAGCATCAACGGCCCACGCGCCGCGTCCGAGAGGAGCATCGTCTTCTTCCCGCCGAGCTTCGCGATCACCGTGCCCGCGGGAATGCCGAAGATCGCGATGGGCAGCATCTCCGCCGCGAGCACCCAGCCCATCTTGGCCGTGGAGCCCGTGGTGGCGAGGACGAACCACGGCAGGGCGACGAATGTCATCGCCGTGCCGGTCAAGGAGACGAGCTCGGCGGCGAGCAGTCCGATGAGCGAGCGGTTCCTGAGCACGGCGACAAAATAAAACGTACGTACGGTTTTGTCAAGTGGCTAGGATCTTCCCGTGCCGAAGGTGACCCAGGAACATCTCGACGCCCGCCGGAAGGAGATCCTCGCCGGCGCGCGCCGCGCGTTCGCCGAGCACGGCTACGAGGGAGCGACGGTGGCCCGCCTCGAGGAGGCGACCGGCATGTCTCGCGGCGCGATCTTCCACTACTTCGAGAACAAGAACGACCTCTTCGTCGAACTCGCGATGGAGACGAGCACCCGTTTCGGCGACATCCTGCTCGAGCGCGGCCTCGACGATGCATTTCGCGCCCTGGCCGCGGAGAACCCGGAGTGGATCGCCGTCCTGATCGAGACCGAGAGCCGCATGCGCCACGACGAAGACTTCGTCCGGCGCTTCGAGGCGAAGGCTGCCGACGCCAGCCCCCGTATCCAGGAGTGGTTCGAGCGCCGCCAGAACGAGGGGAAGCTGCGCGGCGATGTCTCGTCGGTCGAGATCGCCCGCTTCACGACCTCACTCCTCAACGGCCTCGCGCTCCGCATCGCCGGCGGAGACCCGTTCGACATCGAGGCGATGCTGCAGCTACTGGGCGATGCGATCTCCCCGGCGCAAAGGCCGAGGAAGGCGAGCCGTCCCCGGGCGGCGGCCAAGGGCCGGACGTAGACACGGAGGAGTGGAGCTAGCCGGACTCGAACCGGCGACCTCCTGGGTGCGATCCAGGCGCTCTCCCAACTGAGCTATAGCCCCGCGGCGGCTCAGTGTAGCTCGGCGGCTCTCCGCTTCTCGTCCAATTTCCCGGCCCGGATCGTCGCCGCCATGTCCTTCGACTCCTCGCGGTAGACGCTCCCGTCCTCGAACTCGATCCACGGGAATCTCTTCTGGCCGGTCTTCTCGGTCGTCCGCTCCCGGTTCGAGCTCTTGAACGACGAGCCCTCCTCGACGAGCTCGTACTCGACGCCCGAGTCGTCGAGCGCCTTCTGGACGCGCCAGCACGGATGACCGCCGAGCTTCACCCACATGGCGCTACAGCGGTGCAGCTTCACTGCCATTGGATCCTCCTTGGGCCGCGACGAGGGTCCTACGATACGGCCGTGCGCGCGGTTTACGAAATCCGGCCGCCGGCGTGGGGCGAGACGCTCGCGATCCTCCAGTCGGTGAGCCTGCCGGACGGGCCCTCGGCCGTGCGGGGCCGCGTGGCGGACGTGCGCGGCGAGCGCGTCACGCTCGACTTCCCGGCACTCGAGGGAGAGACGAGCGCCGAGCAGCTCCTCGCCGCGTGCGTCGCCGGTGAGTGGGCCGACCGTGGCGATTTCGAGTCCTGCCGGCTCGTCGAGGTGGAGTGGCCGGACGGGTTTCCCGGGCCGGCGTTCCCTGCGCAGCCGGGTGTCTCGGTCGGGGCGATCCTCAAGCCGGCGCTCGGGCTGACTCCGGCGGAGGCCGCTGCGGTCGCGGGGGAGCTCGCCGCCGGCGGCGCCGTTCTCGTCAAGGACGACGAGCTGCAACGGTCGTCACCGGAGCGGGCCCAGGCCGTGAACGCCGCGATCCCGGAACACGTCCTCTATGCCGCGAACGTCACCGGGACCGACGTGGACGCGCTCGTCGCAGCCGGGGCGCGGGCCCTCATGGTCAACGCCTTCGTCGCCGGACTCGGCTCGATCGGGCGGCTGCGGGAGTACGGTCTGCCGATCTTCGTCCACCGGGTGGGCTCGGCGTTCCTGCGTCGCGGCGGAGCCATCTCGGTCTCCGCTCGCGTCCTCGCCGAGCTGACCCGGCTGCTCGGCGCCGACTACGTCCAGGTCGGATCGTTCACGCCGCGCACCTTCGACACCGACGACGAGGTGCGGGAGCAG
>DATEPQ010000127.1:0-6362 GCA_035273125.1 Gaiellaceae bacterium | reverse complement strand
CCAGCGCGCGCTCGACCTCGGCGTCGAGCACGCGAAGACGCGCGTCCAGTTCGGCAAGCCCATCGGCAACTACCAGGCCGTCTCTCATCCCCTAGCGCAGACGTCCACCGACGTCGAGCTGGCCCGCTCGCTCGTCTACTGGGCTGCCTGGTGCGTCGCCGAGGAGGACGAGCGCGCGCCGGTCGCCGCCGCCGCGGCGCGGAAGCGCGGGGTCTCGTTCTCGACCCGCACGACCCTTCGGGTCGGGTCGACGGTCGCGTCGTCGCCGTCGGCCCCCAACCCGGCCACGTGCCCCAGGAAGAAGCCGGGGTAGCAGACGTAGCCGAGCTCCTCGAGCAGCAGCGCCTCCTCGACGAAGCCGAGGCCCGCCTCGGCGACGTCGAGCCAGCCGAGCTCCTCGAGCTCGCTCCGGCGGTCGTCCTGCTCGTCCCAGTCCCGGTCGAGCGGGAAGCGGTCTGCGAGCCATGTGCGCGCCGCCTGCTTGAGCTCGAGCTGGTCGTCGTTCAGCGCGAAGTCCATCAGCGCGACCTCGGGAGGCCGAGCACGCGCTCGGCGACGATGTTGCGCAAGACCTCGGAAGTGCCGGCCTCGATCGTGTTGCCGCGGCTGCGAAGCTGCTGGTGGTTCCACCAGCCGTCGTCGAGGATTCCGTCCGGCCCGCGCAGCTCGCGCGCGAGCTTCGTCAGGCGCTGGTTCGCCTCCGACCAGCGCAGCTTCACGCCCGAGCCCTCGGGGCCGGGGACGCCGGTGCGCTCGTACGTGCCGAGTGCGCGGTAGTTCGTGAACCGCAGCGCCTGCAGCTCGATCCACTCCCGCGCGAGCGCCTCCCGCACGTGCGGCGCGGGATCCCGCTCGTCCGTCTCCTCCAGCAGCCGGCCGAAGAGCGCGTCGAGTGTCGCCGTCAGCGCGAATCCGAGCGTGGCCCGCTCGTGCAGGAGCGTCGTCATCGCCACCTGCCAGCCCTCGCCATCCTCGCCCAGGCGGTTCTCGACGGGGACTTCGACGTCGCTGAAGAAGATCTCGTTGAACTCCGCCTCCCCGGTGATCTGGCGCAGCGGCCGGACCTCGACTCCCGGCGCGTGCATGTCGACGAGGAGGTAGGTGAGGTTCCGGTAGCGCGGCGCGCCGGGGTCGCTCTGGGTGACGAGGATGCAGAAGTCCGCGATGTGGGCGAACGACGACCACACCTTCTGCCCGTTCACGACGTAGACGTCGCCGCGACGCTCTGCGCGCGTGCGCGCGGCGGCGAGGTCGGAGCCCGCGTCCGGCTCCGAGAAGCCCTGGCACCAGATCTCGTCGGCGGCGAGGATCGGGCGGAGGTAGCGCGCCTTCTGCTTCTCCGTCCCGTGGGCGATGATCGTCGGCCCCGCCATGCTGAGGCCGATCACGCCGACGTGCGTCGGGGCCTGCACCGCGGCAAGCTCCTCGTAGAGGATCGCCTGGAAGCTGTAGGGAGCGCCGGCGCCGCCGTACTCCTTCGGCCAGGTCAGCCCGGCGTAGCCGGCCGCGAACAGCTTGCGGCTCCACTCGCGGATGAACGGATCCTCGAACCGTTGCGCGCCACCGCGGCCGCCGCGCTTCTCCACCGGCAGATTCGCGTCGACCCAGCCGCGGAGCTCCTCGCGGAACCTCGCCTCCTCCGGCGTATCGCGCAGGTCCATCCGGCGCAGCCTAACGCCGCGTTGAACCGGGGTTCAACGTGCGGGCTAGCCGGGATTCAGGCCGGCGCGGGCTCGGGCAGCGGCTCGCCCGCTTCGATCCGGACGACCTTTCGCTGCCGCTGCATCGGCAGCAGGGTCACGGCTCCGAGGATCAGAGCCACGCCGAGCCACTGCGTCCAGCGCAGGCTCTGGTCGTAGGCGTAGATGCCCGCGAGCACCGCGACTGCCGGATACGTGAGCTCCGCGAGCGACGAGAGGACGGCGGGTGTGCGACGCAGGCCGTAGTAGTAGAGAGCGAGAGCGAACAGGCCGGTGACGAGCGCGAGGTAGAGGATGAGAACGCTGTCGTGGCCGTTCGAGTAGGCGGGGGCGCCCATGATGGGCAACGCGATCGCGCACGCGATCAGCCCGAAGAAGAAGCGCAGCGACAGGACGTGCTGGAACTCGAGCTCCCGGGCGAGGTAGCGGCCGAGCACCGTCCCGAGCGCCCAGAGCACGGCCGCCGCCGTCGCCTCGGCGATCACGACGGCGCCGCTCGCCGACGGCGCCAGCGGATGAGCCTGATTCACGAGCCAGAAGCCGGCGAGGGCGGGGAGGAAGAACCAGGCGAAGCCCGTGCGGGGCCGCTCGGCCAGCAGGAGCGCCGCGGCGCCGACGGCAACGAGCGGCTGCACCTTCTGGATCACGACCGGCGTGATGAAGTCGGAGTGGCCGATCAGGGCGTCGGTGAAGAGGATCGTCGCCGCGGCCGAAGCGCCTGCGCCGACGACGACGGCTGCCGCGACGTGCCGGCCGCCGGCGCGAACGACGGCGCGCAGCGCGGGAAACAGGAAGGGCAGCGTGCACAGCACGAGGATCACGTGCTCCCCGAAGACGATGGTCGTCGCAGACGTCGTGAAGCTCATCGTCTTGCGGATGATCGGGTCGGTGCCCCACATCGCCGCGGCGAGCGCGATGAGCACGACCCCCGGTACGCGCGCGAGCCTCATGGCCGCTCGAAGCGTAGAAGATCGTCCACGGTCTCCCGAGCGCGGATCAGCCGCGCCCGACCGTCCACGACGAGCACGACGGCGGGCCGTGGGACGCCGTTGTACGTCGAGCCGAGCGCCAGGGTGTACGCGCCCGTCGCGGGCACTGCGAGCACGTCGCCGGCCCGCGGCTCGGGCAGCTCGGCAGCCTCGATCAGCACGTCGCCCGACTCGCAGTGCTTGCCGGCGATCCGGTAGACGCCGCTCGGCAGCTCGTCCGCGCGACGTGCGAGCAGCGCCTCGTAGCGCGCGCCGTAGAGCTGCGGGCGCGGGTTGTCGGACATCCCGCCGTCGATCGCGGCGTACGTGACTCCTCCCGACTCCTTCACAGAGCCCACCCGGTAGAGCGTGACGCCGGCGCGGCCGACGAGCGAGCGTCCCGGCTCGAGGATCAGCGAGACGCCGTGCGGCACGAGCCCCACGAGCGGGCGCAGAAATTCGGAAACCGGCGGCAGCTCCTCCTCGCGGTTGTGGCGGACGCCCAGTCCGCCGCCGAGGTCGAGGACGCGCGGCCGCCACCGCAGCCGCTCGAGGAACGCGAGCACCCGCTCGAGCGCGAGCACGCTCTCGTCCGCGCGCCCCAGCTGCGAGCCGACGTGGACGTGCACACCCTCGACCTCGAGCCCCAGCCCCTGCGCGCGGTCGATCTCCCGCTCCGCCGCCTCGGGAGCGAGGCCGAACTTCGACTCCTCGTGAGCCGTCTGGATCGAGCGGTGCGTCACCGCCTCGACACCCGGCGTCAGCCGCACCAGCACGCGGCGCACGCCCGCCGCGGCCGCGGCCTCGGCCTCCCCGGGCGCGTCGAGGACGACGAGCGCTTCGGCCTCCGCAGCCGCGCGCAGCTCCTTCGCCGACTTGTTGTTGCCGTGGAAGACGATTCGGTCGCCCGGGATCCCCGCGGCTCGCGCGAACGCCAGCTCGCCGAGCGTGGAGACGTCGGCGCCGGCCCCCTCCTGCCCGAGCAGCCGCAGCAGTTCGACGTTCGCGAACGCCTTGGTGCCGTAGACGACGAGCGCGCCCGGCGCGGCCTCGCGGTACGCGCGCACCTGGCTGCGGATCGTCTGCTCGCAGTAGACGAGCAGCGGCGTCCCGTGCCGATCTGCCAGCTCGCCCGCGCGCAGACCGCCCAGGGTCAGCTCGCCCTGCTCGATCCGCGCGGATTCGGGAAAAAGCTCGAGCACGTTGCTAGTATCGGGAACCCGAATGCAGGAGCTGCTGCTTACCTAGACCAGGGAGACACGCGCGGCCGCGCCGCGCCGGCCTCCCCACGGCCTCTCCTCGGAGAGGTTTTTTCGTTTCAGAGGCCCTTTGCGATGACACCGAGATACGAACCCCACGAGATCGAGGCCAAGTGGCAGCGCGTCTGGGAGGACGAGCGGGCCTTCAACGTCCCGAATCCGGTCCCCGGCGAGCCGACGGCCGAGAACCACTGGTACCAGCTCGAGATGCTGCCGTACCCCTCGGGTCCGAGCCTCCACATGGGGCACGTCCTCAACTACACGATGGGGGACGTCCAGACGCACGTCCGCCGGCGCAGCGGCTGGCACGTCGTGCGACCGATGGGCTGGGACGCGTTCGGGCTGCCGGCGGAGAACGCGGCGATCCGCGAGGGCCGCCATCCGCGCGAGACGATCGAGCGCAACATCGAGACGATGCGCGGCCAGATGAAGCGCCTCGGCTGGGCGATCGACTGGGAGCGCGAGGTCGCGGCGCACCAGCCGACCTTCTACCGCTGGACGCAGTGGCTCTTCCAGCAGTTCGTCGCCCACGACCTCTGCTACCGCAGGGAGGGGCCGGTCAACTGGTGCCCCAACGACCAGACGGTGATCGCGAACGAGTACGTCGTCGACGGCCGCTGCGAGCGCTGCGGCGCGGAGGTCGAGCTGCGGAACATGACGCAGTGGTACATGCGCACGACGGCGTACGCCGACGAGCTGCTCGAGTACGACCTGCCGGAGGGCGGCTTCTGGCCGGAGCGCACGAAGGCCATCCAGCGCAACTGGATCGGCCGCTCCGAAGGCGCGGAGATCCTGTTCCGGGTGGAGGAGACCGGGGCGGACCTGGCGGTCTTCACCACCCGCGCCGACACGCTCTACGGCGCGACCTTCTTCGTCCTCGCGCCAGAGCACCCGTTCGTCGAGTCGCACGCGAGCGACGAGGCGAAGGAGTACGCGCGCCATGCCGGCGCGCGGCCGGTCGAGGAACGCGCGGCAGGCACCACGAAGACCGGCGTCTTCACCGGCTTCCACGCGGTCAACCCGATCACCGGCGAGCGCTTGCCGATCTGGGTCGCCGACTATGTCCTGATGGACTACGGGACCGGCGCGATCATGGCCGTCCCGGCGCACGACGAGCGCGACGGCGAGTTCGCCGAGACCTTCACCCTGCCGACCAAGATCGTGATCGACGAGGACGGCAAGCTCGTCAACTCGGACCGCTTCGACGGGCTGCCCGCGGCGGAGGGCGCCCAGGCGATCGTCGCCGCGCTCGAGGTCGAGGGGCGCGGCAAGGCGACGGTCCACTACCGCCTGCGCGACTGGAGCGTCTCCCGCCAGCGCTACTGGGGCTGCCCGATCCCGTTCATCCACTGCGAGCGGTGCGGCGTCGTGCCGGTTCCCGAGGACCAGCTGCCGGTGATCCTGCCCGACATCGAGGACTACGCCCCGAAGGGGAAGCCCCCGCTCGCGCAGGACGAGGAGTACATGAACGTCGACTGCCCGCAGTGCGGCGGCGCGGCTCGCCGCGATCCCGACACGATGGACACGTTCGTCGACTCGTCGTGGTACTTCCTGCGCTACATCGACTCGCACAACGACGAGGCGCCCTTCGACCGCTTCGTCGTCGACTACTGGTTGCCGGTCTCCCAGTACATCGGCGGGATCGACCACTCCACCGGGCATCTGCTCTACTCGCGCTTCTTCGTCAAGGCGCTGAACGACTGGGGGATGCTCGGTTTCCGCGAGCCGTTCGCGCGGATGTTCCACCAGGGCTGGGTCACGCTCGGCGGCACGAAGATGTCGAAGACGAAGGGAAACGTCGAGGGGCCGGACGCGGTGACGGACGCGTACGGCGCGGACGCGGTGCGGCTCTACATCCTCTTCATGGGCCCCGCCGACCAGGACATGGAGTGGACGCCGGACGGAGTGGAGGGCATCGTGCGCTTCCTGCGGCGGCTGTGGCGCGTCGTGCACGAGGTCGCCGAGCGGCCGCCGGCCGACGGCGTGCGCGAAGGTGCTTTGGCGCGCAAGGCGAACGAGACGATCGTCCGCGTCACCGACGACGTGCTGAGGCGCTTCCAGTTCCACACACCGATCGCCGCCCTGATGGAGCTGCTGAACGAGCTGAGCGGCGGGACCGACGCGCCGGACGCCCGCTTTGCGGCCGAGACGGCGGTCTCGCTGATCCAGCCGTACGCGCCGCACATCGCCGAGGAGCTGTGGACCGTGCTCGGCCACGAGCGGCTGTGGGAGGAGCCGTGGCCGCAGGCCGACGAATCGCAGCTCGTGCGCGAGACGTTCGAGCTCGTCGTGCAGGTGAACGGCAAGGTGCGCGACCGCTTCGAGGTGGACGCGGGATTGAGCGAGGACGAGCTCGTCGCGCGGGCGCGTGCGAGCGAGCGTGTGCGGTCCTACCTGGACGGCGGCGAGCCACGCAAGACGATCGTCGTCCCCAA
>DATEPQ010000126.1:0-4959 GCA_035273125.1 Gaiellaceae bacterium | reverse complement strand
AGCTCTTCTCGATCCGGCTCGCACTCGAGACGATGGCCGTGCGGCGTGCGGCCGAGCTGTTCGGCGCAGAGGACCGGCGGGCGGCTCGCGCCCACCTCGTCGAGCTCGACGGCGCCCGCCGGGAAGGCGACGCCCGCGCCGCGGTCCGGGCGCACACGGCCTTCCACATCACGCTCTACGAGGCGGCGCGCTCGGGCTGGCTGCTGCGCCTGATCCGTCCCGCCTGGGACAGCTGCGAGCGGTATCGCCCGGTGCTGCTCGGGCCCGGCGGCTCCCCGCAGGACCGGCATGCGGAGCTCGACCGGGAGCTCCTCGAGGCATGCGCCGCCCGCGACTCCGACCGCGCTGCCGCCGCTCTGCACGCCCATCTCGAGCTCGCGAGCGACATCTACGAGGTCGAGCTCGCCGGGCGCAGCATCTTCGCGTTCTAGCGCCTCAGCGCTGGATCAGGGCGCGGGCGCGCGCGACGGCGCGCTGCGTGAGCGGCGGCTCGAGCAGCTTCTGCGCGACGATCGTTCCCGAGCCGGCGCCGAGGCCCGGGCCCGGCCAGGTGCTCGCGCCGATCTGCCACAGCCGCTCGACCGGCGTCGTGTGCCCCGGGCTGCTCCCGAACGGCCGCCAGAGGAAGTTCTGATCGAGCGCGAGCGAGCCGCCGTAGGGATCGCCGTGGCGGAGGTTGACGTTTGCCCGCTGCAGGTCGTGCGGGCCGAGCACGACCCGCTTCAGGATCGAGGACTCGAGGTTCGGGATGTGCCGCGCAAGCCGGGCCTGGATCCGATCGGCGTAGCGTTCCCGCAACTCGTCCGTCCAGGTGCCGTCCGGAGCGTCGAGCTCCCCCGCCGCGTCGCCCTTGATCCGCCACGGCAGCTCCTGGAGCTGAATCCAGAGCAGGCCTCGCCCGTCGGGCGCACGGGAGGGGTCGAGCGTGAGCGGTTGGCCGACGACGACGGTCGCCTCGGCCGGGAGCAGCCCGCGCTCCGCCTCGTTCACCGCCCGCGAGACCCCGTCGAGCCCCGGGGTGACATGGACGATCGCGGCTCCACCGAGCCGGTCGTCGCCCTCCCAGCGCGGCGGCTCCGAGAGCGCGTAGTGGATCTGCATCTCCGAGCGGCCGTAGCGGAAGCGGCGCGCATCTTCCACGACCCGGGACGGCACGTCGACATCGGCCAGCAGGCGCTCGTGGAGCTGCGTGGGCGTCACGTTCGCGATCACGGCGCGCTCGGCCTCGACGGTCTCGCCGTCCGTGAGGCGCACGCCGACCGCACGGCCGGAGCGGACGAGCACGCGCTCGACGTCGCGGTCGGTCTCGCAGACGCCGCCGTGGTCGCGGATCACCTGCACCAGGGTGTCGGCGAGCTTCGCGCCGCCCCCGCGCGGCACGGGCATTCCGCCTTCCTGCACCGCGACTGCGATCACCTGCGTCATGAATCCCGAGGCCGCCTGGTCGGGCCCGAGCCCGGTGTGAAGCACCCACGGCGCGAGTAGACCGTGCGCGCGGTCGGACTCGAACGTCGTCTCGAGCCAGGCACGGCTCGATTGCAGGACCTCGCCGAGGAAGGCGAGGCCTCCCGCTCGGCCGAGCCGCCGCACCGCCTTGGCGGCGAGCGCGACACCGGCCGGCGACCAGAGCTCTGTTCCCAGGACCCCGAATGCCAGGTCCGCGATCGGGAGGAAGCGCTCGAGCACGTCCGGCCACTCCGGCCCGAGCTCCTGCGCGTTGCCTTCCGTCGTGCGGAGGAGGAACGCGGCACTGCCGTCCGGGAACGCGGTCGCCGTCGGCAACTCGGTGTTGAGGTACTCGAGCCCGCGCCCCGCGAGGTCGTCGCCGAGCTCCGCGTGCGCCGCTCCGCCGACCCAGAGCGGGTGCCAGGCGCTGTACACGTCGTGGAGGAATCCCGGCTCGGTCAGCTCCTCGGTCTTGATCGCGCCGCCGAACCAGTCGTTGCGCTCGAGCACGCACACGCGCCACTCCCCTCGCGCGAGCATGGCCGCGCAGGCAAGGGAGTTGACGCCGCTGCCGACGATGACAGCGTCGAAGTCAGCCACTCGCGAGCTCCCGCAGCTCGTCGTCGCTGACGAGGCCGCGCTTGCGCGCGCCGAGCTCCTTGACCTGCGCGAGCAGCTCGGGCCAGCGCTCCTCGGGGACGTCGAGGCCGAGCTCGGAGACCTTGATCCGGATCGAGTCGAGACCGCTCTTCTTCCCGAGCACGATCGCCCGCTCGGCCCCGACGAGCTCGGAGGAGTACGGCTCGATGGACGGTGGGTCGTGGAACTGCGACGCGACCGCTCCCGACTCGCGGCGGAACAGCGTCTCGCCCGTCAGCGGCTTCCACGGCGCGAGCCCGTACCCCGACAGCTCCTGGATGCGCTCGGCGGCCTCCCGGATCCGGTCGAAGCGAAGGCCCGTCTCGACACCGTAGAGCGCGCGCAGCGCGATCGCAATCTCGCCGAGGTCGGCGTTGCCCGCCCGCTCCCCCATGCCGTTGATCGTGCCGTGGATCCAGGTGGCACCGGCGCGCACGGCGGCGACCGCCGATGCCGTGGCGAGGCCGAAGTCGTCGTGGCCGTGGAAGTGGACGGGCACGTCGCCGACGTATTGCAGCGTCGCACCGACCAGATCCGCCACGGCCTCCGGTGACGCGATCCCGAGTGTGTCGACGACCGCGACTTCCTTCGCGCCGGCCTCGACCGCCGTCTCGTACACCTGCCGGTAGAAGTCGGGATCCGCCCGCGTCGAGTCGACGCCGAAGAACGCTGCGCGGATCCCGTGCTCGTCCGCGAACCGCATCGCGCTCGCGATGCGCTCGAGCATCTTCTCGCGCGACACGCCGATCGCATCGAGCTTGAGGTCGGAGATCGGCGACTCGATCACCGAGGCCTCGACGCCGAGCTCGACGAGGAGCTCCAGGTCGGCGGGCACCGCGCGAGAGAAGCCCCAGATCTCGGCACTCAGTCCCGCGCCCGCGATCAGTTCGACGGCGCGGCGGTCGTCCTCGGACACGCGCGGGAATCCCGCCTCGATCCGCCGGATTCCCAGCCCGTCGAGCAGCCGTGCGATCTCGAGCTTCTCCTCGGGGGAGAGAACGACCCCGACCGTCTGCTCGCCGTCGCGGAGTGTCGTGTCGTACAGGCCGACCTCGCCGCGGATGGCGTAGCGGTCGTTGAGCGAGCCAGTCCAGATCAGGTCGGACACCGCACCACTCCGTCCGGGAACGAGGAAAGCTTCTCGACTCCGTCGCGCGTGACGAGGAAGTTGTCCTCGACGCGAAGTCCGCCGCCCCCGGGCCAGTACACGCCGGGCTCAACGGCGAGCACCATGCCCTCCGCGAACTCGCCGCTCCCGGCCTGGTGCGGATACGGCGGCTCGTGCGCCCGGGCGCCGACGCCGTGGCAGATCGGATGCGTCGGCTGTCCCGGATAGCCCGCGTCGTCCAACAGCTCGCGCACCCTCCGGTCCAGCTCGGCCATGGGTTGGCCATGGCCAACCATGGCCAATGCGCATGTATAGACATGGACAAGCGTCTCTTCGAGACGTGCGTATTCGGGCTTCAGCTCGCCCAGGACGAGGTTCTTCGTATGGTCGGCCCAGTAGCCGTCGGCGCAGACCCAGATCTCGAAGAGGACTGGCTCTCCCTCGACGACGGGAAGGTCGCCGGTGGCGGTGAAGGTCTTGATGCCGCGGCCGGCCCAGATGAGCGAAAACGGCAGCGCGAGGTCAACCTCGTCGCCGTGGAAGCCCGTCCCTTCGCCGTGCACGAAGCCCTGCCAGAGCGCGGCGACCTGCGCCTCCCGCATTCCCGGACGAAGCAGCTCGCTGACGTGGTCCATGGCCGCTGCCGCGATCTCGTTGGCGAGGCGCAGGCGCTCGAGCTCCTGCCCGGTCTTGAGCGAGCGCGCGCGGACGAGGAGCGGCGTCGCGTCCGCCGCCTCCGGAAACGCGTCGAACCAGGCCGACGTGAAGGTCGTGGGCTCGCCGACCATCCGGTCGGACGCCTGCGTGCCGAGCGAGAGCTCGAGGCCAACGCGCTCGTAGTCGCGCGCGGCCGCGACCGCGGCGTCGAGCGTGCGCGACAGCGGGGGCCGCGGATCCTCGGGGTCGTAGCCGCGGATGAGCCGCACGTCCTCCGTCCAGGCCATGCGCGCGGCGTCCTCCTCCGACGCCTCGATCGTGATCAGCACCGGTTCGCCCTCGCGCGGGAAGACGCAGGCGTCGTACCCCTTCATCCCCCAGAAGTTCGTGAGGTATAGGACGTTGTCGGGCGCGCGGACAACGAGCGCGTCGAGCTCCGCCTCGGCCATGAGCGCACGCACGCGGTCGAGCTTGGCGTCGTCGCGCGGCCAGGGCATCAGTCTCCCCAGGGGCGGATCCGTGGCGGTGCCGGCTCGCCGTGGCCGTCCTGCCACGAGACGACGGGGTTGCGCAGGACGCCGATCCGCTCGATCTCGGCCTCCACGACGTCGCCGGGCTTGAGGTAGAGCCGCTTGCGCTCCTCCTCCGACTTGAAGCCGGCGACGCCGGCGACGGTGCCGGTCGACAGCACGTCGCCCGCGCTGTAGCCGAGCGCCGAGAAGTTGCTGAGGATCTCGGGGATGGTCACGCTCATGCGGCTGGAGTGCGACTCCTGCCGGGGCTCGCCGTTGACCCGCAGCTCCATGGCGAGGTCGTGCGGGTCGGGGATCTCGTCGGGCGTCACGATCCACGGCCCGAGCGGGCAGAACGTGTCGATGGCCTTGCAGAAACTGAATACGCCCGACCGCATCTCGCCGCGCTGGATGTCGCGGGCGGTGATGTCGTTGAAGATCACGTAGCCGCCGATGTAGCCCGCGGCCTCCTCGGACGAGAACCACTTGCCGGCCCGCTTGAGCACGACGGCGAGCTCGAGCTCGTAGTCGAGCTCCTCGGTCAGGTGCTCGGGATACACGATCGGCTCGTCGGGGCCGATGATCGCGTCGACGTTC
>DATEPQ010000125.1:0-4381 GCA_035273125.1 Gaiellaceae bacterium | reverse complement strand
GGCGTCTTCGAGATGTTCGCCTTCGCCGAGCAGAACTACTCGCAGACCTTCATCGCCGACTATTTCCTCGCGATCGCCGTCTGGTACCTCGTGCTCACCACCGTGTGGACGTTCATCCAGGCGGCCATCGAGCGGCGGCTCGCGGCGAGCGAGCGCGGCGAGGAGCTGAGCTTCCGCGAGCGGCTGCTGCTGGCCTGGGACCCGCGGGTGATGTGGGGACGCGGGATGCCGTGGTGGGGGAACCGATGAGCGAGGTCGTCCTGCAGGCCGAGAACGTCCACAAGCGCTTCGGCCGGCTGGAGGTGCTGAGGGGGATCTCGCTCGAGGTGACCAGGGGCGAGACGGTCTGCATCATCGGGCCGTCCGGCTCCGGCAAGACGACCTTCATCCGCTGCATCAACCACCTCGAGAAGATCGACGACGGCCGGATCGAGGTGAACGGCCAGCTGATCGGCTACCGGCAGAAGAACGGGAGGCTCGTCGAGGACAGCGAGCGCAACATCGCGCGGCAGCGGACGCAGATCGGGATGGTCTTCCAGCGCTTCAACCTCTTCCCGCACAAGACCGCGCTCGAGAATGTGATCGAGGCGCCGGTGCACGTGCTCGGCACGCCGAAGGAGCAGGCGGTCGGCCTCGGGAAGGCGCTGCTCGGCCGCGTCGGCCTGGCGGACAAGGTCGACGTCTATCCCGGCAAGCTCTCGGGCGGGCAGCAGCAGCGAGTCGCGATCGCGCGCGCTCTCGCGATGGGCCCCGCCCTGATGCTGTTCGACGAGCCGACGAGCGCGCTCGATCCCGAGGTGACCGGCGAGGTGCTCTCGGTGATGGAGGAGCTCGCGCAGGCCGGCACGACGATGATCGTCGTCACGCACGAGATGGGCTTCGCGCGCAAGGCCGCGAACCGCGTCGTGATGATGGACGACGGGCTGATCATCGAGGACGGCACGCCCGAGCACTTCTTCGAGGCGCCGAGGCACGAGCGCACGAAGCAGTTCCTTTCAAAGATTCTGTAAGGACCGTTAGCCCGGTTAGCGACTTTCGCTAACCTGGTTAACGAATGGCGCAGACGACGAAGCAGCAGCTCGAAGCGATGGCGGTGGCCGACAGCCTCCGCCCGACGCTGCTCCGCCTGGCCCGGGACCTGCGCCGGGAGAAGATCGCCGGCGTCTCGCCACACCAGGTCGGCCTCCTCGTCGCGATCAAGTACGCGCCTGGCGTCACCGTCGGCGAGCTCGCAGCGGAGGAGCGCGTCTCGACCGCGGCGATGTCGAAGCGCGTCTCACGGCTCGAGCGCGACGGCCTCGTCGCGCGCACGCAGAGCGAGTCCGACCGGCGCTGCATCGGCCTGACGCTCACCGACGAGGGCCAGCGGACCCTCCGTCGCGTCCGCTCCCGTCGTACCGCCTGGCTCGCCGGCCGACTCAACGCGCTGTCGCCGGCCGAGCTCGCCGCGGTGGGTGCAGCCGCCGAGCCGCTCGCCCGGCTGCTCGAGGAACGCGCATGACGAAGGCCGCGAAGCGCACGTTCTACAGCCTCCGCTACCGCAACTACCGCCTCTTCTTCGGCGGTCAGATCGTCTCGCAGACCGGCTCGTGGATGCAGCGGATCGCGCTCGGCTGGTTCATCCTCCAGCTGACGCATTCGGCGTTCGACGTCGGCGTGATGGCGTTCGCGCAGTTCCTGCCGTTCATGCTGTTCGGTCTCTTCGCCGGCGTCTTCGCCGACCGGCTGGATGCGCGCCGCACCGTGATCGGGACGCAGGCGGCACAGCTCGTGACGGCGTCCGCTCTCGCCTGGCTCGCACTCGGCGGCTTCGCGGAGCCGTGGATGCTCTACATCATCGCCTTCATCAACGGGACGGTGCTCGTGCTCGACGTCCCGTCGCGCCAGCAGCTCACGTACCGGATGGTCGGCCGCGACGATCTGCCGAACGCAATCGGGCTCAACTCGACGCTCTTCAACGCCGCGCGCATCTTCGGCCCGGCCGTCGCAGGCGTCGTGCTCGTCGCCGGGGCGGGCGTCTGCTTCCTCACGAACGCGATCAGCTATCTCGCCGTCCTGATCGGCCTGCTGGCGATGCGCCCCTCGGAGTTCTTCCCACTGCAGCGGTTCGAGCGGCCGAGGATCTTCGCAGGCACGCGCGAGGGGCTCGGCTGGGTGTTGGGGCAGCGGCGGATGCGCGTCCTCTTGACGCTGACGTTCGTGATCAGCACGTTCTGCTTCAACTTCAACGTCACGCTGCCGGTGCTCGCGAAGGTCACGCTCAACGGGCACAGCTACGTGTACGGGCTCCTCTCCGCCGTGTTCGGCGCCGGAGCGCTCGTGGGCGCGCTGGCCGCCGCGGCACTCGGACGCGCCTCGACCAAGGTGCTGCTGATCGGCGGCATGATCTTCTGCGCCGGCGAGCTTCTGCTCGCGCCGATCCAGTCGGCCTTGCTCGCAGGAGTCCTGCTCTTCTTCGTCGGCGCGGGCTTCACGGCCTGGTCGGCGAACTCGAACGCGACAATGCAGCTCGGCGCCCCCGACCACCTGCGCGGCCGCGTGATCGGGCTCTACTTCTACGCCTTCAACGGTACGGGCGCGATCGCCGGAATCCTGACCGGCTGGCTCTGCGCCGCCGGCGGCACCGAGCTCGCCTTCGTCGTCGCGGGCCTCATCGGCATCGTCGCGGTAGGAGCGGCAGCGCTGAGCCTCGGCTGGACACCGCGCCTCACCCCCCGCCGCCGAGCCGACCAGCCGCAGCACGCTTGATCCGGTCCTTCCGGGTGGAGGAAGATATGCCGTCCACTGCCGAACAAGGAGGCGATCTGGTGTCGGTCATCATGACGTTGCGCGTTTCGGGAGATCCCGACAAGCTCGAGCGGCTAGCAGCCGAGAACCAGGACATGATCAGCGGCATCTCCGAGCGAGCGAAGAGCCAAGGGCTCATCGCGCACCGCTTTTACGGCAGCGAGGGCCAGATCATGGTGGTAGACGAGTGGCCGGACCCCGAAAGCTTCCACCGGTTCTTCGAGGCGGAACAGGAGTCGATCGGCCCGATGATGGAGCAGGTCGCGACGAGCGAGCCGGAGATCACGTTCTGGCGCAAGCTGGAGACCGGAGACGAGGTCGGCTGGGAGTAGCTAATCGAGTGCCCAGCCGCAGCGTATGTAGCTGGAAGGCTAACTCGAACGCGACGATGCAGCTCGCCGCCCGGACCACCTCCGCGGCCGAGTCATCGGGCTCTACTTCTACGCCTTCAACGGCACGGGCGCGATCGGCCGGATCCTGACCTGCTGGCTCTGCGCCGCCGGCAGCACCGAGCGCGCCTTCATCGCATCGGGCCTCATCGGGACCGTCACAGTCGGCGGAGCAGCGCTGAGCCTCGGCTGGACCCCGCGGCTCGCGACGCGACGCCGCAGCGACCAGCCACAGCACGCGTAGCCAGCGTGCCGCACCAATGAGTTCGAACTCCGGCCGGACTCGACCCCACGATCGACGCGTATGTCGGGCTTGTAGCCGCGGTGGTCGCCGCTGTGGCAGCCGCTGCCGCCGTCTTCTTCTCCGGAAAGACGGTCGCCGAAGCCGCCAACCTGCGACGCACGACGCGCAGCGACCGGATCCTCGACTGCATCGGTGACTACGCCGACGTACTGGTGCGAGCCTGGGACATCACACATGTCGACACCAAGCGCGGGCTCATCTTGGCCGCTCGCCTTCGACTCGAGGCAGCGATCGACGCCGTTAAGACGCCGCACCCGAAGTGTCGCGAGCTCGTTAATGCCGGAATGATCAACGAGACGAGCGCCCCGAACGTCGTGCTGCAACACCTCAGTGATGCGCTCAATGAGGCGTCCGACCTTCACGGAACACGATAAGGCCGCTCCTCGGCTCAGCCTATTAACCGACGACCCAGGTCTCGCCTGAATGCAGCAGCTCCGCGAGCTCGCCCTTGCCGCGCTTCTCCTCCGCCTCGCGCAGCTGCTCGGCCATCAGGTCGTCGTAGACCGGGCGCTCGATGTTGCGGAAGATCCCGACCGGGGTGCCTCCGTGCGTCGCCTGCGTCACGCGCGACAGCGCGAACGCCACCGACGGGAACCGGTGCGCCGCGTCGTGCACGAGCACGCCGGCGTCGTCCGCCGCGCACGCCTCGATCGAGCCGTCCGAGCGCTGGCGCAGCGCCTTCTCGCCGTCCTTGCCCCACGTGATCGGCTCGCCGTGGCGCAGGAGGATCCGGTTCACGCCCTCCTTGTCGTCGCGCACATAGTCGAACGCGTCGTCGTTGAAGATCGGGCAGTTCTGGAAGATCTCGACGAACGCGCTGCCGCGATGCTCGGCCGCGGCGCGCAGCACCTCGGTCATCCCCTTCTTGTCGGTGTCGATCGCTCGCCCGACGAAGGTCGCC
>DATEPQ010000124.1:0-21377 GCA_035273125.1 Gaiellaceae bacterium | reverse complement strand
TCAGGCCGGCGACGACGAGGCGCGTGTCGTTGTCGAGGATGATCGCCATCTAGGCGGCCTTCGTCCCCTTGAGGAAGACGGTGGGCAGCTCGAGCCGGCCGTCCCGGATGCGGCTGTCGAGCAACTCGCGAATGCGTGGTCGGTCGGCCTCCGGCGTCTCGGTGCGGTCGAGCCAGTCCGCGAAGTCGGTGTCGCGCCTCAGGGTTGCCTCGTCGGCGACCTTCAGCCCGGCGAGCTCGAAGAAGCTGCGCCACTCCGGGACGCCGTAGTTGCGGACATGGCTCGGGTCGCGCAGGCGGTCCGCCTCCTCCGCACTCTCACTCGTGAACGTGTTGTCGCAGACCACGACCCGGTGGCTCGCCACCCGCGCCATCTCCTTGACCGCGGCGAGCACGTCCGGGAAGTGATGGGCCGCGATGCGGCAGGCCACGGCGTCGAAGCTCGCGTCCGCGAACGGCAGGTGGTCGGCCGGCGCGATCACGTCGGGCTCCATGCCGGGCGCCGCGTCGACGGTCACGACCCTGGCTCCCGCCTCGCGCAGCCGCCGCGCGACGTGGCCGCCGCCGCTGGCGACGTCGAGCACGTTCACGCCGGGGCCGGGCTCGCACCAGGCCACGACGAGGTCGAGGTCGTCGCCGGACGCGTGCGTCGCGCTCTCGCGGTAGGCCTGCGCCCGGTCGCTCCAGAGGTCGGTCACGCGGCGAGCTCCACTGCCCGGCGCGCGCCGTCGAGCATCGTCGCCTCGGGATGGATGTTCTCGCGGCCGGCGTCGGAGAGGATCCGACGGCCTTCCTCCGCGTTCGTCCCGTCGAGACGGACGACGATCGGATAGCGGGACATGTCGAGCCGCTCGAGCGCGGCGAGGATCCCGCGCGCCACCTCGTCGCAGCGGGTGATCCCGCCGAAGATGTTGAAGAAGATCGAGCGGACCTGGTCGTCGCGCGTGATGACCTCGAGCGCGTCCACCACGCCCTCGGCGCTGCCCCCGCCGCCGAGGTCGCAGAAGTTCGCCGGCCGCCCGCCGACATGCGCGACCACGTCCACCGTCGACATGCCGAGACCGGCGCCGTTGGCCAGAACCCCGACGTCTCCGTCGAGCTTCACATAGGTCACGCCCTTCTCGCGCGCGAAGGTCTCGATCGGGTCGGCGGCCGTCGGGTCGCGCCACTCCGCGACGTCGGGATGGCGGAAGAGGCCGCTGTCGTCGACCGTGAACTTCGAGTCGAGCGCCTTCACCTCGCCGTCCGGCGTGACGATCAGCGGATTGATCTCGCAGAGCATCGCGTCGAACTCGACGAACGCGCGGTAGAGCTTCTCCACGATCGCCGCGATCTGCTTTTGCTCGGACGGATCCTCGACCCCGCCGCCGTAGACGAGCCGGCGGGCAACCCAGGGCTGGAAGCCCTCGAGCGGATCGACGTGGAGACGGACGAGCGCGTCCGGGTTCTCCTCCGCGACCTGCTCGATCTCGACGCCGCCCTGCGTCGTGAACATGAAGAGCGGCTTCTTCGCGCCGCGATCGAAGGTGATGGAGAGGTAGTACTCGCGCTCGATGTCCGAGGCCTGCTCGATCCAGAGCGTGCGGACGACGTGGCCGTTGATGTCGAGCCCCAGGATGTCGCGCGCCTTCGCCTCGGCATCGGCCGGATCGTCGGCGAGCTTCACCCCGCCTGCCTTGCCGCGGCCACCGGTCAGCACCTGAGCCTTGACGACGACCGGCCCGCCGAGCTGCTCCGCCGCTGCGCGCGCCTCCTCCGGGGTGGCGGCAAGCCGTCCTTCGGAGACAGGAATCCCGACCCGCCGGAAGAGATCCTTGCCCTGGTACTCGTAGAGGTCCACCGGCGCCGGACACTAACGACGCGACGCCGGTGGACCGCGCAGTTCAGAGCTGCGCGCTGCCTCTACGGACAGCCGTAGATGCCGCAGTCGGTCGTGCCCGTGGTGGTGGTCGACGTCGTCGTCCCTCCACCGCCACCGGCCGGCGGCGCCTGCGTGTTCGCGCGCCCGCTTGCCGAGACTGCGTACCACTTGCCGCCGAAGAAGTTCTGGCGCTGGCCCTCGAGCTGGCCCGCCCCAGTGTCACCCGTGAACAGGTAGAGCGGATGGCCCTTGTACGTCACCTGGCGCTTCCCGTTCTTCCGCTTCGTCGTGCCCAGCAGACTCGCCTTCACGCCCGCAGCGGCGCTGAGCTTTCCCTTCTTCATGAGCGGCGGCCAGTAGCCGGCGCACTGGCCGTAGCAGGCGCTGTGCCCCTTCTTGTCCTTCATGAACAGATAGAGCGTCCTGCCCGAGCTCGTGGCAAGGACCTTGCCGATCTTCGTCTTGTGCAGCGTGACTCGTCCTGCGGTGGCGCTGCTCGAGGCAGAGCCCTGGTGTGTCACGGCCGCTGCCGCGGCGACGCCGGCGGCGGCGAGGGCGACGCCCAACGCGGCGGCCAGAACGGTTCTTTTCAGCATCTCTCTCCTCCTACTGGGGTCGTCACCCGTGTCCTACGCGGGCCGGGGAGAGGCGGATTGGCCGTCGCCGCTAGCCCGTCTCGATCGTGCAGACGACCTGGCCGGTCGTGATGGGCCTGCCGACCTCGACGGAGAGATTCCGCACCGTGCCGGCGCGGTGCGCGTGCACCTCGTTCTCCATCTTCATCGCCTCGACGACGCAGATGACCCCGCCCGGCTCGACCTCGTCGCCGTCCGAGACCGCGACGGAGAGGACGGTGCCCTGCATCGGGGAGACGACCGCGTCGCTGCCGCCGGCGCCGGCACCGCCGTGTCGAGTCCGTTCCTGCCGCCGCCGCGCCAGCGCCCGCCACTCGGGCTCGGGCTCCGTCAGGCGTACCTCGAACCTCCGCCCGTCCACCTCCACCGTGCGAACGCGTCCGACGGTCCGAACCGGACCTGCCGTTCCTTGTAACAACGTGTTACTAGGGCGGGCGACGGGTGGGCCTGCGGCGAGCTCGGTTGCTCGGGCGGCGAGCTCCTCCGACTCGACGACGCCGTGGCAGGTTTCCCCGGCGACGAAGCAGGGGTGCGAGAGGAGCGCCTTGTGGAAGCCGATCAGCGTCGTCGGGCCCTCGATCCAGAACTCGTCGAGCGCGCGCAGCATCCGCTGCCGGGCGTGCTCGCGGTCGACGCCGTGCACGATGAGCTTCGCGACCATCGGGTCGTAGGCGCCCGAGACCTCGTAGCCTGCCGCGACGCCCGAGTCGACACGAACCCCCGGCCCCGCCGGCTCGCGGTAGCCGGTGACGGGCGCCGGCGCCGGTAGGAATCCGCGCGCCGCGTCCTCCGCGTTGATCCGGCACTCGATCGCGTGGCCGCGCAGCTCGACCTCCTCCTGCCGCACCGACAGCGGCTCGCCGAGCGCCACGAGGACCTGCTCGCGCACGAGGTCGAGCCCGGTCACCATCTCCGTGACGGTGTGCTCGACCTGGATCCGCGTGTTCATCTCCATGAAGAAGTAGTCGCCCTCCCGGGTCAGCAGGCCCTCGATCGTCCCGGCCGAGCGGTAGCCACACGCGCGTGCGGCCCCGACGCCGATCGCGCCGATCCGGGCGCGCAGCTCGTCGTCCACGGCCGGCGACGGCGTCTCCTCGATCAGCTTCTGATGGCGGCGCTGGATCGTGCAGTCACGCTCGCCGAGGTGGACGACGTTGCCGTGCGAGTCGGCGAGCACCTGCACCTCGACGTGGCGTGGATCGACGATCAGCTTCTCGACGTAGACGTCCGGGTTCGCGAAGTACGACTGCCCCTGCCGCTGCGCACGCTCGAACGCCTGCTCGGCCTGCGCAGGGTCGTGCACCTCCTCCATGCCCTTGCCGCCCCCGCCCGCCGCGGCCTTGATCAGGAGCGGGAAGCCGAGCTCGTCGCCGAGCGCGAGCAGGTCCTCGACCGAGCCGACGGGGTCGGTCGTGCCGGGGATGATCGGGACCCCCGCCTCCTGCATCGCGGTGCGCGCCGCCGTCTTGTTCCCCATCAGCTCGATGGCCGCGGGCGGCGGGCCGATCCACACGAGGCCCGCGTCCTCCACGGCCTGCGCGAACGCGGCGTTCTCGGCGAGGAAGCCGTAGCCGGGGTGCACGGCCTGCGCTCCGGCGCGGTGCGCGGCATCGAGGATGCGGTCGGTCGCGAGGTAGCTCTCGGCCGCCGGCGTCGGCCCGAGCAGGAACGCTTCGTCCGCGTACGCGACGTGGAGCGCGGCCCGGTCGCCCTCCGAGTAGACGCCGACCGCGCCGATCCCGAGCTCGCGCAGCGTCCGGAAGACGCGGATTGCGATCTCCCCTCGGTTGGCGACCAGAACCTTCTCGAACATGGGCGGGCCGTATTCTCCACGCCGTGGACCTGACGGCGGCCGACAAGCTCACCGTCGCGCGCGCCGCGTCGGTCCCGGTCGTGGTCGTGCTCTACGCCGTGACCTTCACGGGCCACGACTACTGGGCAACCGCGGTCTTCTGCGTCGCGATGACGACCGACTGGTTCGACGGGAAGCTCGCGCGCAGGGCCGGCCGGACCTCCTCCGTCGGCACGTTGCTGGACCCGATCGCGGACAAGGTCCTCGTGCTCGGGGTGCTCGTGATGCTCGTCGAGCAAGGAGTCGCCCCGGCCTGGATGGTCGCGGCGATCGTCGTGCGCGAGGTCCTGGTCACCGGCCTGCGGCAGGCGGCGATCGAGCGTGGCGTGGTGCTCGCGGCGCGCGAGCTCGGGAAGCTGAAGACGTGGGCCCAGGCCGTCGCCGCCGCCGTGGCGGGCTTCGCCGCGGCAGGAGCCTGGACCGAGCGCGCAGCCTGGTGGACGCTACTCGTCGCGGTCGTGCTCACGTGGCTGTCGGGCCTCGACTACGCCCGCAGCGCCCCGCGGCTGTTCAGCCGCGCCCAGCCCGAATAGCGAAGCTCGTCAGGCGGCGATGCCGCGAGTCTCGCACCATTCGTCGAACCGGGCCCACGCGCGCAGGTACTCGCGGAGGGCATAGAACCCCTCCTCGACCTCAGCCCGGACGGCCCAGTGACAGTGGCCGCAGTAGCCCTGATCGTCGACGGCGGGAGCCTCGTTACAGCGGATGCACTCCTCCCACATGTGTGAGGAACGCCGCACCGGGCGACGCGGTTACGGCTCGCGCTCCTCCCTATCCCGCACCGGCAGGAGCGCTGCGGCCCACTCCGAGGTCCGGGGGCGTTCGTCCTGCTCGGCGGCGAGCGCCGCGAGGATCGCCTTGCGCTCCGCCTCGTCGGGCTCCGGCGTGATCTCCACCGCCATCACTGAAAGAGGGTAATGGGCGGACGGATCCCGGCCGATGAGGGAAACGTGGGTCAGCGCCTCGCAACGCTTGCGGCCGCCTGCGCCGTCGCTGCCATCTCGACCGCTGCTGCGGTCGGATCGTCTCGGAGCGCCCCGAACTGGGCTGCTCCGCAGATCGCCACCGTCGTCCAGCACAAGCTGATGGCGAAGAGCGTGCAGAAGTTCCGCCCCAACGGGACGCTTACGCAGAAAACGCTCACGGGTCTCGCGGCCGACCTGAAGGAGCAGCTCGCCCCGCCCACCGGTCCGCCGCCGGACCCGGACTCGGGCGGGACGACGACCGGCACAACCTCGACCGGCGGCACGACGACTACGCCGGCAACCTCGGATCCCGCAGCCCCGGAGACGATGACGCAGCTCGACCGCAGTCTCGTGCAGGCGATCGGGCTCGGAAAGGCCGCGAAGCAGTTCGTGCAGGGAGCGCGCGCCGACGGCCTCGCAGTTCCGAGCCGGTTCGGAACCGAGGTGGTTGCCCGGCTGCTCGCCCTCAGGCTCAACCATCCTGCAGCTCAGGACTTCATCGAGCTGCGGCCGCAGGATCCGGCAACCCGCGCCGAGGCCGCGTACTCCGCGGCGCAGATCCTCGGCTTCGGCAACGTCGCGGACAGCTGGCAGATCGCCGAGGTGAAGAGCCTCGCCGCCACCTTCGCCCTCCCGGAGCTCAGCGACTGGCAGCGTCAGATTCTCGACGTTGCGTTCTCGAAGATCGGCATGCCCTACATCTGGGGAGGCACGAGCGACAACACCGAGACCGAGTTCGGCGTCACCTCGCGCGGCGGCTACGACTGCTCGGGATTCGTCTGGCGCGTCTACAAGCTTCAGAGCTACGCGAACGAGGGCACCCTCGCCTCGACCCTGCGCGGCCGGACGACGTACACGATGAGCGTCGAGGTACCGCGCTCGAAGCGGATCGCATTCAAGATGCTGGAGCCGGCGGACGTCATCTTCTTCGGCACTCACGGCTCCAAGTCGAAGGGATCGCAGGTGTTCCACACAGGGATCTACGTCGGCAACGGCTGGTTCATCCAGTCCTCCGACCGCGGCGTCGCGCTCGCGCAGCTGACCGGCTGGTACAAGCAGAAGTTCGCCTGGGGCAGGCGGCCGCTGCGCGAGGCCGGGCTCGAGCCCTAGAACGGGGCCCCCGCAGCCGCGCAGTTCCCCCTTTGGAGTGACCCGGCTACCTCCTTCGGGTGATTCCCGCTCGGAGCCGTGACGCCCACAATTTCCCCGTCTGGCGTCCCTACGACGTTCTCCCCTGGAGGCACAATGCTCGAGTGGAAGTTTCGCCTCGTGATTCTCCTGGCAGCCGGCGCCACGATCGCCGCGGCCCTCGGGAATCTCGGCTGGCACTCGCTCAACCTCGGCTGGTAGACGCCGGCACACCTCGTAGGGGAGGAAGCGGTGGCTGCTGAGAAGCAACCGGCTCTCGCCGGCGTCACGGCGAAGCCTCCGGCTGCGACCTCTGCCACGGTGCTGGCGATCGTCGTGCCCGTGATCGTCGCGGGCGCGGCAACCCTCGCGATCGCGATCTACCGGTACTCCGGGACGTCGCCTTCGGCGAGCGACCTGGCCCAGCTTTTCGGCCTCTTCGCGAGCATGGTGGTCGCCGAGCGCTTCCCCGTCCCCCTGGAAGGCGTCAGGGCCGGCGGGATGACGCTCGGGTTCGTCTTCTCCATCTCCGCGATCATCCTGCTCGGCTGGCCCGCGGGCGTGATCATCGCGGCGGGTGCGCCGACGCTCACGCATCTCTTCCAGCGCCGTCCGCCGCTGCGCGCTGCCTACAACGGCGCGATGTTCGCTCTCTCGGCGCTCGCTGCCGGGGTCGCGGTCGAGCGCGTCGACGGAGACTCTGTCCAGATCCTCGTCGCGCAGGTCGTGCTCTGCGGGGTCGTCTACTACTGGATCGTCAACCTCATCCTCGTCAGCGCCGTCCTGTCGGCCGACTCGGGCCGCTCGTTCTTCACGATCGCGTGGGAGAACATCACCCAGACGGCGGCGCCGTTCGCGTTCATGGTGTCCTCCGCGCTGGCCCTGATCGTCCTCTGGCAGCGCGAGCCGCTCCTGTCGATCGCGCTCGTCGGCCCGCTGCTCGCGATCGCGCTCTACCAGCGCTCGACCTACCGCGCGATGCAGGCCATGCGGCTCGCCCTGACCGACCCGCTCACCGGTCTCGGGAACCACCGCAGCTTCCACGAGCGGCTGCAGCGCGAGCTCGTGGTGGCGGAGCACGACGGCACCTCGCTCGCCCTCTGCCTGGTCGACTTCGACGATCTGAAGAGCGTGAACGACCGCTTCGGCCATCCGGTCGGCGACCTCGTGCTCGGTCAGGTGGCGTCGCGCCTGCGGCAGGGGGGCGAGGCGTTCCGGCTCGGCGGGGACGAGTTCGCGGTGCTGCTGCCGCGGCAGGACGAGCGGCAGGCGACGGCTGTGGCGCGCTCGATCGTCGAGCGCGTGGCCGCTCTCGACGTCGACGGCGTCGGCCCCGTGACCGTGAGCGCCGGGGTCGCGACCTACCCGGTGCAGGGCTCCGGGCGGGACGAGCTGATCCGGCTCGCGGACAGCGCGCTGTACTGGGCGAAGAAGGACGGCAAGAACCGGGTCCGCGCCTATGCCGCCGAGTCGATCCTGCGGGCGAACCTCGAGGAGCTCGCAGACACGCCGGACCGCGCGGCCCAGTATCGGGCTGCGGAGAGCCTGGCGAAGGCGGTCGACGAGCGCGACGCCTACACCGGCAGCCATTCGCAGCGCGTCGGCGAGTACTCGGCCCGAATCGCGCGCCGCCTCGGTGCGGAAGACTCGGCTGTCGAGCTGACCCGGCTCGCGGGCAGTCTCCACGATCTCGGCAAGCTCGCGATCCCCGAGGAGGTCCTCCGCAAGCCCGACGAGCTGAGCGAGGCGGAGCGACTCATCCTCGAGCGGCATCCTCAGATCGGCTTCCGGATGCTCGAGAGCCTCGGCGTTCAGCCCGTCGCGGAGTGGGTGCTCCATCATCACGAGCGATGGGACGGTGCCGGTTACCCGAACCGGCTCGCCGGCGACCAGATCCCGCTCGGGGCGAGGATCATCTTCGTCGCCGACGCCTACGACGCGATGACCTCCGATCGCGCGTACCGGCAGGCCATTTCGCCGCGAGACGCGATCGCCGAGCTCGAGCGGTGTGCAGGCACGCAGTTCGACCCGGCCGTGGTCAGGGCACTCTCCGACGAGCTCCTGCCGGCGAGCGACGAAGCAGTGGCCGTTTAGAAGCGCCGCTACCCGCGCAGGAGTGCGGCATGGCGAAGAAGCAACCACGCGTGCCCGGGATGCGCGAGGTCAAGCCGAACCGCGAGCAGCGGCGGCATCCCGAGGCAAAGCCCGAGGACGAGCCCCTGGTCCGGGAGGAACGTCCGCCGAAGGACATGGACGTACCCGACCCGCGTCTCAAGAGCAGCGGTCACAAGAAGAAGACCGCCGACAACTGGAACCAGTAAGCGCTACGCGAGCTCTTCGATGAGCTCGATCAGCTCGTCCCGGCGATAGCCCTGCTGCCGGGCGAAGCTGACGAGCTCACGCGCCCGGGCGATCACGGCGCCCTTCTCCGGCGTGCCGGCCACCGTGACGCCGCGGCCGCGCCGGAACTCGAGCAGCCCCTCCTCGCGCAAGAGCCGGAGGGAGCGCAGCACCGTATTCGTGTTGACGCCCAGGACCGCGGCAAGGTCGCGCGCCGGCGGCAGCCGCTCGCCCGGCTTCGCCTCGCCGTCGGCGATCGCGCGCCGGATCTCGGCCGCCACCTGCTCGAACAGCTCGGTCGGTTCCTGTCTGTCGATCTTGACTTTCAACATCGTGCTGTTCATACTATCACCAAATGCTCGCGCCACCAAGGCCGCCCTCACCCGACGAGCGCGAGGCCCTGATCAGGGAGGCCCGAGCCCGCCAGCTACGGCGAAGGCTACTCGGCGCGGCAGGAGTCGCGATTGCGTCGGCGATCGCCCTCAGCGTCTATGCGCTCACGATCGGCGGAGACGGCCAGGGGGCGCTCGCCGGTGGATCCGCTAGCGGCGGCGTCCCGGAGTGCACCGCGCGGCAGCTCTCGGCGACAGCCGCGCTCACTGGAGCAACCGGCTCGATGGACGGCTTCGCGACGCTCACGAACACCGGCGCGACCACGTGCTCTCTGCCCGCGGCGCCGCCGCGGGTTACCATCTCCTGGCGCGGCGAGCAGATGCCCGCGCGGCAGAAGACGTTCGTGGGGTCGGGAGGCGCGCCGATCCATGCGCTGGCTCCCGGTCAGGCGGCGCTCGTCCATCTCGATTGGTCGGAATGGTGCGGCGACCCCGGCGCGGGAGCGGTGATCCGCCCGACCTTCCGCCTCCGCTTCGGCGGCCTCGTCGTCGCGGCCCGCGCTCGACAGATGAGCCCGCCGCGCTGCGACGTTCCCGGCCTGAGCTCGACGATTCTGGTCGGCCCGCCGGTGAGCAGCTAGAGCGGGATGTTCCCGTGCTTGCGGCGGGGCCGCGGCTCCGCCTTCGTCAGCGCCGTCTCGAGCGCGTCGATCAGCACGGGACGCGTGCGCCGCGGCTCGATCACATCGTCGACGTAGCCGCGCTCGGCAGCGCTGTAAGGGTTGGCGAACTTCTCCTTGTAGTCCGCGATCAGGGACGCGCGCTCTTCCTCGGGCCGGTCGCGGTAGATGATGTTCACCGCGCCCTCGGGCCCCATCACCGCGACCTCGGCCGTCGGCCACGCGAAGTTGAAGTCGGCGCGGATGTGCTTCGAGCTCATGACGTCGTACGCGCCGCCGTACGCCTTGCGTGTGATCACCGTCAGCTTCGGCACCGTCGCCTCGCAGTAGGCGTACAGCAGCTTCGCGCCGTGACGAATGATCCCGCCCCACTCCTGCGCCGTCCCCGGCAGGAAGCCCGGAACGTCGACGAAGGTGACGAGCGGGATGTTGAACGCGTCGCAGGTGCGGACGAAGCGCGCCGCCTTGTTGGAGGCGTCGATGTCGAGGACGCCGGCGAGCGAACGTGGCTGGTTGCCGACGACGCCCACCGGATGGCCACCGAGCCGCGCGAACCCGCAGACGATGTTCTCGGCCCAGCGCTCACTCACCTCGAGGAACTCCCCGTCGTCGACGACCCGCCGGATCACCTCGTGCATGTCGTACGGCTTGTTCGGATTGTCCGGCACGAGTGAGTCGAGCTCCTCGTCCTCGCGGTCGGCCGGATCGGTCGGCGCGCTCCACTCCGGCCGCTCCGCGTTCGACTGCGGCAGGAAGGAGAGGAGATAGCGCGCGTCCTCGAGGCACGTCTCCTCGTCGGGAGCGGTGAACTGCGCGACACCCGACTTTGCCGCATGCGTCGCCGCGCCGCCGAGCTCCTCGAACGTCACCTCCTCCCCGGTCACGGTCTTCACGACGTCGGGGCCGGTGATGAACATGTAGGACGAGCCCTCGACCATGAAGATGAAGTCCGTCATGGCGGGCGAGTAGACGGCACCGCCGGCGCAGGGGCCCAGCACGAGCGAGATCTGCGGGATCACTCCCGATGCCTGCACGTTGCGCCAGAAGATCTCCGCGTAGCCGGCGAGCGAGACGACGCCCTCCTGGATCCGCGCGCCGCCGGAGTCGTTGATCCCGATCACGGGGCAGCCGTACTTGACGGCGAGGTCCATCACCTTGCAGATCTTCTCGGCGAAGACCTCGCTCAGCGACCCGCCGAAGACGGTGAAGTCCTGGGAGAAGAGGAAGACGCGCCGACCGAAGATCGTCCCGTAGCCGGTCACGACCGCGTCGCCGTACGGCCGGCGCTCGATCATCCCGAAGTTCGACTCTCGGTGGCGCACGTAGCGGTCGAGCTCGACGAACGAGCCCGGGTCGCAGAGCCTCTCGGCGCGCTCGCGGGCGAGGAGCCTTCCCTCCTCCCGTCGTCTCGCGACGGACTTCTCGCTGCCTGCGTGGAGCGCCTGCTCGCGCAGCTCCTGGAGCCATGCGAGCTTGCCCGCCGTCGTCTCGTGCCCCTCAGCCACCGTGGCGGAGCCTAACGTTCGCGCTCGTGAGGCACCGCCTGCCCCCGGCTCTGCGGCTCCGCGACTTCGGGCTCCTCTGGACGTCCTCGCTCGCGAACGGGCTCGCCCTGCAGATGCTCGTCGTCGCGATCGGCTGGCAGGTCTACGCGATCCACCGCAACCCGCTCGACCTCGGTTTCGTCGGCCTCGCGGAGTTCGTGCCGCTGCCGCTTCTCGCCCTTCCCGCCGGCCAGCTCGCCGACCGCGCTCAGCGCCGGCTGGTGGTGGCCGTCGGGCTCGGGTTCCAGGTCGCGATCGCCACTGCTCTCGTCGTGATCACCCTCTCGGGTGCGCACGAGCTCTGGCCGTTCCTCGCGATCGCAGTCGCAGCCGGGATCACCTCGGCGGTGTCGAACCCGGCCGGTCGCGCCCTCACGCCGGAGGTCGTGCCCACCGAGCTCCTGCCGGGGGCGGTCGCCCTGCGCAGCGTCGCCAACCAGGCCGGGATCGTCGTCGGGCCCGCGATCGGAGGCGTGATCTTCGCCGTCGAGCCGGTCGCCGTGTACATCACGGCGGCCGCGCTCTCGCTACTCGCCTGCATCGCGATCCTCGGCGTCAGGGCCCGCGCCGCCGCCGCACCGACCACGGAGCTCACCTGGCAGAACCTCTCCGCAGGCATCGGCTTCATCCTGCGCACGCGGATGCTTCTCGGCGCGATCTCGCTCGACCTCGTCGCGGTGCTGCTCGGGGACTCGATCGCGCTCGCGCCGGTGTTCGCGCGCACGATCCTCGACGTCGGCCCGGCAGGCCTCGGCGCGCTGCGGGCGGCGCCGTCCGCCGGAGCGCTCGTCGCCGGGCTCCTCCTCGCCCGGCGGCCACTCAACTATCGCGCCGGTCCCACGCTGCTCGCGGTCGTGGCGGCGTTCGGCGCGATGATGATCGTGTTCGGCCTGTCGCGCTCGCTGCCGCTCTCACTCGCGGCGCTCGCGGTCAGCGGTTTCGCGGACATGATCAGCATGAACATCCGCGCGACCACCGTTCTGCTCATGACCCCGCCCGAGCTGCAGGGCCGGGTGAGCTCCGTGGAGTGGGTCTTCATCAGCGCATCGAACGAGCTCGGAGCCTTCGAGTCGGGTGCCGTCGCTTCCCTGATCGGGACGGCGGCCGCCGTCGTGGCCGGCGGCGCGGTCATGATCGGCGTCGCGGCGTCGTGGCGCAGGCTCTTCCCCCCGCTCGCGCGGATGGGACGCCTCGACGAGCTGCAACCCGAGCCGGTATAGGTTCGCCGGATGTCGGAGCCGCTCGACCGCTCGACGATCTGGCCCTACGACGAAGAGGGCGAGCCCGGGGACTTCTACTACCACCGCTTCGGCAGCCCGACCGTCGCCGCGGCCGAGGCCGCCCTGGGCGAGCTGGACGGCGGCACCGGCCTCCTCTTTCCTTCCGGCGCAGGCGCCACCACGACGCTCGTCCTCTCGCTGCTCGCGCCGGGCGACACGATCGCGCTCGCGCGCGGCGGCTACTACGGCACCGGCGCCACGTTCGCCGCGCTCTCGAGATGGGGACTCCGGGTCGTCGAGTTCGACCAGACCGGCACACCGCCCGAGGATGTCCAGCTCGTCTGGCTCGAGGCGCCGTCCAACCCGTACCTGACGATGCCGGATCTCGACGCGGCAGCCGCGCACCCGGCGCCGGTGGTGGTGGACGCGACCGTCGCGACGCCGGTCCACCTGCGCCCGCTGGAGCGCGGCGCCGACTTCGTCGTGCACAGCGCGACGAAATACCTGGCGGGGCACGACGACGTGATGCTCGGCGCGGTGGTCTGCCGCGAGGAGGCCGTGGCCGACGGCCTGCGGACGTTCCGCGGAAGCACCGGCATCGTCGCAGCACCCGATCCCGCCTGGCTCCTGCTCCGGGGGCTGAAGACGCTCGAGGTGCGAGTCCAGCGGCAATCCGCCACCGCCGCCGTCCTCGCCGCCCGATTACGGAGGCATCCGGCCGTCGAGACCGTTCGCTACCCCGGCCTCGGCGGGCTGCTCTCGTTCGACGTGGCGGACGCCGACACGGCGCGCAAGGTCGAGACCTCGACGCGGGTGATCGTCAACGCGAGCTCACTCGGCGGCGTGACCAGCCTGATCGAGAGCCGGAGCCGCTGGGAAGGAGACCGCGTCCCCTCGGGACTGCTCCGCGTCAGCGCCGGCCTCGAAGATCCCGTGGTGCTCTGGGCCGACCTGGAGCAAGCGCTCGGCTAGGACCGGGTGGCTTTAGGGTGACGCCTCTGCGGGTAGCGATCTCTGCAGGTGCCACCGCCGTTCCGGATCCTCGTGGCCGAGGACGACGAGTCGTTCCTCGCTGCCATCGCGCTCCTGCTCGAGCAGGACGACCGCTTCGCCGTGGCGGGGCGCGCGCGCGACGGGCGGCGCGCGGTCGAGCTCGCGGAAGCGGTCGAGCCCGACGCAGTCGTGATGGACATCGAGATGCCAGTCCTCGACGGAGTCGAGGCGACGCGACTCCTGCGGGAGGCAACACCGGATCTCCCGATCGTCGCCGTCAGCGGCCACGACTACGAGGAGCGCGTCCTCGAGATCCGCCAGGCGGGCGCAGACGACTACGTCCGCAAGGCGCGCATCGCGGACGAACTGCCGCGCGTGCTCGCCGCGCTGCTCCAGACCGCCGGGCGCAGTGCAAGATCTCGTTCGTGACGAAGCAGCGGCTCCTCGAAACAGTCCGCAAGATTTGCCTCGGCCTCCCGGAGACGAGTGAGCGGCTCTCGCACGGAGCGCCGACCTTCTTCATCCGTCAGCAGCGGTCGTTCGCAACCGTCTGGGACAACCACCATGGCGACGGGCGTTTCGCTCTCATCTGCGCCGCACCCGTGGGAATGCAGGCGGCGCTCGTGGAGGCCGATTCCGAGCGCTTCTACGTCCCCGCGTACGTCGGCCACCGCGGCTGGATTGGGGTGCGCCTCGACCGGGGCTTCGACCGCGACGAGATCGCAGGGATCCTCGAGGACGCCTTTGCGGAGGTGGCTCCGCCGAAGCTCGTGGAAGCTGCCCGCAAGCGCTCCTTAAGTCATCGTTAAGCGATGCACCCGAGACTGGCTCCTCGTCAGGCTCGGTGCCGCCAGGGCAGCGCCGAGCGAGAGCACGTCGAGGAGGAAACAGAATGAAGATGCGTTCCCGTGTAGCGGCTGTCGTCGTGGGCGTGGTAGGCCTGTTCGGTGCAACCGCCGGGGTGGCGTTCGCGCACGAGTGCTTCAACGCGAGCAGATCCGCACAGGCCGACCAGATGATCGCCCGGCACTCGAAGGGGCATTTCGACCTGCAGACCTCGCAGTTCTATGCCCTGTTCCTCGGAACACCGTGCGATCCGACGTCCGGTCAGTGTCCGCCTGTTCCGGCAAATGTTCAGCCGCTCATCGACGCACAGATCACTGGCGCGCTCGACCCAGATACGGTGGTCGGGGTGATCCTGGGCTTCGCCCCGGAGAGCGCGCTCGGCTCGCCGGAGGTCGTCGGCGCCTACGACGCGCTCGTCGGCTTGAGTGAGCTGGCCGCGACGGACGCGGCGTGCCTCGGCGTCCCCACCCATTACGTGACCAACTCGAACTCCACGATGGCCGCTGGGGCTCCGGAGAAGGTGGTCACCAACGGCAAGGGTGTCGAGCACTTCCCCGACCTCTACGGCAACCAGCTGTTCCAGGCGTACGGAACGGTCCTTGCCACCGGGCAGACGCTGGACTGCAACGGCTAGAGCAAGCTCGACGAGGAAACACACTGCGTCTTGCGGGGCGGCATGGCCGCCCCGCCCCTCCCTTCCTGGAGAGGCCGTGGAAAGTCTCCAGAAGAAGAAGCCGGAGGTCGGACTCGAACCGACGGCCGCCTGATTACAAATCAGGTGCTCTACCAGCTGAGCTACTCCGGCGCGCCGCCCAGCGTAGCGCCCGCTAGAGCAGGACTTCGCGGCCCTTCTGGTGCGACAGGATCTTGCGCTTGACGCGCTGCAGGGCGTTGTCGATCGTCTTCGTGTCGCAGCCGAGCTCCTCGGCCATGTCCTCGTACGAGGAGCCTTCGAGGTAGAGACGGAGAGCGTCGGACTCGAGCGGAGAGAGGCCCGAGCCGAGGCTGAAGACCAGGCTCTGCAGCTCCTCGGTCGAGATCACGACGAGCGGCGGCTCGTGCACCGCCGGTCCAGGCAGCGCGTCGCCGAGCGTGCACTCGCCCTCGCCGTCCTGTCCCGCCGGGGTATGGCTGAACGAGACGTACGTGTTGAGCGGGGAGTGCTTGAAGCGAGTCGCGGTCTTGATCGCGGTGATGATCTGGCGCGTGACGCAGAGCTCGGCGAAGCTGCGGAACGAGGTCTCCTTGTCGGCGCGGAAGTCCCGCACCGCCTTGTAGAGGCCGATCAGCCCCTCCTGCAGGAGGTCGTCGTTGTCGCCGCCGGCGAGGAAGTACGAGCTCGCCTTCAGGCGCACGAAGCCCGTGTAGCGGCGAATGAGCGCGTCCATCGCGACGGTGTCGCCGTTCCGGGCCTTGATCACGAGCTGGAGATCCTCGAGCTCTCGCTGGACTTTCTGCGGCGAGCGTGCGGTTGCTGCACGAGCAGCCATGGCGCCTCCCGGCATCCCGAGGGTGAAGTCTCACCCTGTGGTCGAGGCGAAGATAGCAAGCGGTCCAAGGTTTTACAAGTCCAATTGCCATGGACCCAGTTTGTCCTGGACCCAGGAAGCTAGGGAGATCTAGCGTTCGCCGCGACGTAAGCGCTCGAGCTGGGCGAGCGTGTCCGGATCGAGGCGGTCTCTGAGGTCGCCGCGGGTCGACGGCGGCTGGCTCGGCGGCGAGAGCTCGGCGAGGAAGGTCTGCGACGCGAGCTTCCGCACCTCGATGCCGGCGGTGCCGCGAACCGCGGTGTCGGAGGAGACGATCGCAACCTGCTCGCTGCCCCGATGCTCGGCGGCGAGGCGCTCGAGCAGGGTGTCCGCATCCTTCGCCCAGCGAACCTCGAGGGGTCCGCGCCGCTCGTCGGTGCCTTGGCCGTCGAACACGAGCACGCCGCGCGCTCCCTGCGCCGCGACCCAGCTCGCGAGCAGGTCGCGCAGCTCCTCGGGCGAGCCGAAGCCTCCGGCGTGGAGAAGGTTGAAGCCGTCGAAGAGGTAGAGGGTCGGCTCAGACATCCCGCTGCCTTCGTGCCTCGTAGAGGAGGAGCGCGGCGGCGACGCTGACGTTGAGCGACTCGACCCGGCCGAGTTGGGGGATCGAGACCTGCAGGTCGCACATGCGTCGGACGAGCGGGCGCAGCCCCTTGCCCTCGGCCCCGAAGACGAAAGCGATGCCGCCCGAGAGGTCTGCGTCCCACATCGGCGTACCCGATTCGCCGACCGCGCCCGCGATCCAGAGGTTCCCGCTCTTGATCTCCGCGAGATAGCGGGCGAGGTTCGGCACGACCGCGACCTGCACATGCTCGACCGCTCCGGCCGAGGAACGGCACACCGCGGCCGTGACGCGCGCCGATCCGTGCGCCGGCACCACCACTCCGCTCGCTCCCGCCCCTTCCACGCTTCGGATCACCGCGCCGAGATTCCGCGGGTCGCTGACCTGGTCGAGGCAGGCGAGGAGCGGTGCCGGCCCCGCGGCGAGCTCGAAGGCGTCCGCGTAGCGGAAGGGCTCGCACCACGCGACGACTCCCTGATGGTCGCGCGTGCCCGCGGCTTCGGTCAGGTCACGCTCGAGCTTCGCCTGTACCCGCGGCCGCTCGACGTCGCGCAGCCACTCCTCGCTGCGCACGGCGCGCTCGCTCGCCCACAGCTCGAGCACCTCGCGCCGCCCGCGCAGCGCCTCGCGAACGGGGCGCCGCCCGTAGACGAGCTCCCGCGTCACGAGCGACGAACGAGACGGTAGCCGGGAGGCTCGGCGACGTCACGCACCTCCCAGCCCGCGGCCGCGATCTCGTCGCGCAGACGATCCGCGCCGGCGAAGTCCTTGGCGTCCCGCGCCGCGCGTCGCTGCTCCGCAAGCGCGGCGACCTCGGCCGGCGCCTGGTCGACCTCGGCGAGCGAACCGAGCCCGAAGAGACCAAGCGCCCAGCGCAGCGACACCCACTCCTCGCGGTCTCGCCAGGCGTGGAAGAGTGCGAGCGCCTCGGGCGTGTTGAAGTCGTCGTCGAGCACGGCCGCGAGCTCGCTGTCGAGGATCTGCTCCCCGCCCTCGTCTCCCGGGCGCTCGTCGAGGAAGAAGTTGCGGAACGTGTCGACCTGCGCCCTCGCCTGCACGAAAACCTCGTCACCGAACTCGATCGGCTTCCGCCAGTGGGCGCCGAGGAAGAACATCAGCGCGACCTCCCGCCCCCAGGTGTCAAGGACGTTGCGGAGCGACACGTCGTTGCCGAGCGACTTCGACATCTTGTCGCCGCCCATGCCGCCGACCATTCCGTTGTGCATCCAGACCCGCGCGAACGCGTGGCCGAGCGCGAGCGACTGCGCGACCTCGTTCTCGTGATGCGGGAACACGAGATCGAGCCCGCCGCCGTGGATCTCGAACACCGGCCCGAACGCGTCCTCGGCCATCGCCGAGCACTCGATGTGCCAGCCCGGGCGGCCGCGCCCCCACGGCGAGTCCCAGGCCGTGTCCTCGCCCGGCTTGTTCGCCTTCCACAGCGCGAAGTCGCGCGGATCCGCCTTGAGCGGGTTCGGCTCCTGCTCCTCGACCTGGTCGGGGCGCTGACCCGACAGCCGGCCATAGCCGGGGTCGCTCGCGACCCGGAAGTAGACGTCCCCCTCGACGGCGTACGCGTGACCGGAGTCGACGAGCTGCCCGATGAAGCGGACGATGGAGGGGATCGCGTCGGTCGCCTTCGGCAGCTCGTCCGGCATGCCGAGCCCGAGGTCGGAGGTGTCCTGCAGATACCACTCGGTGGCGCGGGCGGCGAGCTCGGCGCTCGCGCCCGGCGCGGCGTCGTAGATCTTGTCGTTGACGTCGGTGATGTTGTGGACGAGCGTCGCCTCGTACCCTCGTTCACGGAGCCACGCGCGGAGCCACATGCCCAGCACGAACGGTCGCGCGTTGCCGATGTGCGCCCGCTGGTAGACCGTGGGGCCGCAGAAGTACATCCGGATCGGGCCGGGCGGCTCCGGCAGCTCCTCGAGCTGTCGCGACGACGTGCTGTAGACCCTCATCTCTCAAGCCTAGAGAGCAGCTCGTCGGCGGGGAGCGCGGCGATGACGGTCGCGAGCTCCGGGCCGCGCTCCTGTCCGGTGAGCGCGAGCCGAACGGCTTTCAGGTCGCCGCCCACGGCTTTCAGCTCCCGCACGATCGCCCGCGGCTCGAGCCCCGCCTCGACGAGCTCTCGGAAGCGCGCGAACGTCTCGGGGGAGTCGACCTCCGCCACGGCGGGCTCGAGGACGAGCTCGGCATAGGCACGGGCTTCGATGAGATCCCGTGCGCCGCGCAGGACCGGCGCCACCGAGACCGGGACGCCCACGCGCGCGGCGAGCTCCTCATCGCTCAGCGCCCCGAGCGTCTCGGTCGAGAGCCGACGTACCCGCGCGAGATCGAGGTGGACGTCGTGCCGTGGGAGGCCCAGCTCCTCGAGGTACGCACGTACCGCCTCGGCCGGGATCCCCTCCTCCCGCAGAGACCCGACGCTCCCGCCCGGCGCCCGCTTCGCGAGCTTGCGCCCGTCGGGCCCGAGGATGAGGCCGTGGTGGACGAACTCCGGAGGCGTCGCGCCGAGCGCCTCGAACAGCCGCCGGTGAAGCGGTTCGTTGGGGCGGTGGTCGTTGCCTCGCACCACGTGCGTGATGCCGAAGTCGATGTCGTCGACGACCGACGCCAGGTGATACGTGGGCGAGCCGTCCTCGCGCAGCAGCGTCAGGCCGTCGAAGCGGTCGCCGAGCGGCGCACCGACCTCGCGGTGACGCTCCGCGCGCTCGCTCTGCCGTGCCGGCCCCTCGTCCCACGCGACCCCGAGCCATTCCAGATCCCGCCGAATCGCCTCCTCCCCGCCCGGCAGGTTCCGCGCCGGATCGGTGTCGTCGATCCGGAGCAGCATCCAGTCGCCCAGCCGTCGGTTCGCGACCGCGCTCAGGGCATTGCCGAGATGAAGCGACCCCGTCGGGCTCGGGGCGAAACGGACTTTGACCGGCATCCGGCGAGTGTAAGGTTCTGCCCGCGATGGAGTCCTGGCGCGCAGCGGTTCTCCGCCAAAACGGCTAGTTCGCCGCTTCCCACTCGAGCGTCCTAGGGAAGCGGCGGGACGCGACGCGATCCCGCCCCGAATCTGGAGGTGTACGTCGCGATGCCGATGCCACATCGCACCCAGCAACAACTGATCAAGCGCCGTCTCGTGGGCAAGGACGGCGCAGAGCGGATCCGCGAGCTCCGCGCGATCCTCGCCGACCTGCCCGGCTACCGGAACGGCCCCTACGCCGACCTGCGGAAATGGGTCGAGGACGAGCTCGAGGCGTCGCGTACGCGGAAGAAGGTCGTGCACCGCGACTCGATCGCCGTCCGGCGTGAGGGCGCGGCGCAGATCGCGCTCGTCGGGCCGCCGAACGCGGGCAAGTCGTCGCTGCTGCAGGCGCTCTCGGCGATTCAGATCAAGACGGGCGACTACGCGTTCACCACCACGCGGCCCGTCGCCGCCACCACACGGCTCGGCGGGGTGCTCGTGCAGCTCGTCGAGATCCCCGGCCTGCTCGAGGGAGCCGCCGACGATCGCGGCGGCGGCCGCGCGCTGCTCGGCGTGCTGCGGAACGCCGACGCGATCCTCTTCTGCCACGCCAGCGACCGGCCGCTCTCGGAGCTCGAGGTCATCCGGGACGAGGTCGCGGCCGCCGGGATCGAGCTCCCGGCGCTCCTCGCGGCGACGAAGTGCGACGAAGCGTCCGCGCCCGGGCATCCCGAGCTGGCCGTGGTGCCCGTGTCGGTGCTCGACGACGCGAGCCTCGACCGGCTGCGCGAGGAGCTCTGGGCCATGACGGGGCTCGTGCGCGTCCACCTGCGCGACGGCGGGGATCCGGTCGCTCTGCGGCCGCCCGCCACCGTGCTCGACGTCGCGGACACGATCCACCACGAGCTGCGAGAGCGGTGTACCGGAGCCCGGGTCTGGGGGCCGTCGGCGCGGTTCCCGGGACAGCAGGTCGGGCGCGAGTTCGAGCTCAGCGACGGCGACAGCGTCGAGATCCTGGACCGGTAGCGAGGTTTGGCGTCTCGGGCGCCCCGGAATCGAATAAGCCATGAGCGACGTAGTCGTTATCACCGGGGCCTCCGGCGGAGTCGGACGCGCGACCGCGCGCCGCTTCGCGCAGGACGGGGCAAAGATCGCGCTGCTCGCGCGCGGCGAGGCAGGGCTCGAGGGCGTCGCGACCGAGATAAGGGAGCTGGGCGGCGAGGCTCTCGTCCTCCCGACCGACGTGGCCGACGCCGACCAGGTCGAGGCCGCGGCGCAGAGAGCGGAGGACGAGCTGGGGCCGATCGACATCTGGATCAACGACGCGATGGCGACGATCTACTCCGAGTTCCTCGACCTCGAGCCGGACGAATACCGGCGCGCAACCGACGTCACGTACCACGGCATGGTCTGGGGCACGCAGTCCGCCCTGAGGCGGATGGCCGAGCGCAACCGAGGCACGATCGTGCAAGTCGGCTCCGCGCTCGCCTTCCGGGGCATCCCGCTCCAGGCGCCGTACTGCGGCGCGAAGCACGCGTGCAAGGGCTTCACCGAGTCCGTGATCACCGAGATCAGGCACCACGGCTGGGACATCCACGTGACGATGGTCCACCTCCCCGGCGTCAACACGACCCAGTTCACCTGGGGTCGGACGAAGCTGCCGAAGCAGACACAGCCGGTACCGCCCATCTACCAGCCGGAGGTCGCGGCGGACGCGATCCACTGGGCCGCCTACCACAAGCGGCGGCAGATCTACGTCGGCGCGCCGACCGTGCTCAACGTGGTGGGCGAACGGGTCGCCCCCTGGTTCCTCGACTGGTACCTCGCGAAGACGGGCTACAGCGGGCAGATGACGGAGGAGCCGCTCGACGGCGGGCCGGATCACGACAATCTCTTTCACCCGGTCGACGGCGACGAGGATCGCGGGGCGCACGG
>DATEPQ010000123.1:0-8184 GCA_035273125.1 Gaiellaceae bacterium | reverse complement strand
CGACGCGCTCCTCGTCGAGGTCTAGAGCCGCCGGACTTCCCAGGGCTTGCGCCGCGTAAGAGCGGTGTCACCCGAAGGAGGACTCCATGCGCAGGCTCGTGCTCTGTCTCGCCGTTGTCCTAGGCGCCCTCGTCGCCGCGTCCGCCGCGCTGGCGGACGGGCCGCTCTTCGTCACCCAGGGAGGTGCCGGTGCCGCGACCCGCGGCGGCTCGTTCCACTACGTCACCCTCCGCGACGGGCCGCGCGCGACGCTCCTCGAGGCGGTTGACTTCGCCCACAAGTTCGTCAGGTGGGGGATGCGCCTCGACGGCTCGTGGGGGACACCGGTGATCGGGAACGGATCGGTGACCGGGGAGGGCCTCTCGCCTGACGGCAGCACGCTCGTGCTCGCGTCGACGGCCGGGCCGTACGCCTCGCCGAGCAGGTTCATCGTCCTCGACCCGCGGCACATGAAGATCCTCCGCACGATCGTCCTCCACGGCTCCTTCTCCTACGACGCGATCTCACCCGACGCGTCGCGGCTGTACCTGATCCAGTACACACACGCGGGCTCGTACAACCTGAACCACTACGTCGTGCGCGGGTACGACATGCGCACCGGCCGGCTGATGCCCGGGCGCATCGTCGATCGGGCCGAGCCGGACGAGAAGATGACCGGCAACGCCATCACGCGGACGACGAGCGCAGACGGCCGCTGGGTGTACACGCTCTACCAGAAGACGTCGGGTGAGCCCTTCGTCCACGCGCTCGACACCGTGACGGCCACGGCGCACTGCGTCGACCTGCCCGAGAACGACGGGCTCTACGACGCCGTTCTCTCCCTCCGCGACGACGGCCGGACCCTCGCGGTGCACTGGCGGAGCGGACGCCCGTGGCTTCGGGTCGCCGTAGCCAGCTGGCAGATCTCGTATCCCCGCCCCGGCTTCCCCTGGGCCTGGGTCGGAGCCGGCAGCGGGGGCGGGCTTGCGCTCCTTGCGGCCGGCGCGCTACTCCTGCGGCGCCGCCGAGGCGAGGAACTCCAGCAGCACCCGGGAGACGAGCTCGGGCTCGCGTAGCGTCAGGTAGTGGTCGGAGTCGACCTCGACGTGACGCGCGTTCGGCGCGGCGCCCGCCACGAGCGGTCCGATCTCACGGAACCCGGCCGGGTCGTGGGCGGCCGTCACGACGAGCGTCGGCAGCGCCAGCTCGTCGAGACGCTCCTTCGCCGGCGCACCGGGGGGCGGAATGGGCTCGACGCCGTCCGGGAGTGGGTTGGCGTCGGGGGTCGCGCGCCAGAGCTCGCGGATCCGGTCGTCGGCGCCCAGCGGCGCCCAGACCTCGAGGTCGATCTCCAGCATCGCCTCGAGCTTGTCCTCGGCCGCCTCGTACCGCGCCTCGTGCTCTGCCGTGTATGCATCGCCCTCGTGTCCTCCGAGTCCCGGCGCGACGCCGGCGAGCGCCCACAGCCGGTCGGGGTGCGCGAGCGCGACCTCGAAGGCGACCCTGCCGCCGAGCGAGAGCCCGACGAGCGCCGCACGCTCGACGCCGAGCTCGTCGAGCACGCCCACGACGTCCTCCTCCCACGACCACGGCGCCGCCGGACCGGTCGAGCGGCCGAAGAAGCGCAGGTCGGTGCGGATCGTGCGAAAGCGCTGCGCGAGTAAGGGGACGACCGGCTCCCACAGCCCCGAGTCGCCGAGCCCGCCGTGCAGGAGGAGCACGGCCGGGCCGCTGCCGGCCTCGTCGTACCAGAGGCGCGCGCCGTTCACGTCGACCGTCGGCACGCCGCGACCCTATAGCCTCGGCAGCGCATGAAGTTCGAGCACGTCCTCGTGGTGGGAGCGGGCCAGATGGGCGGCGGAATCGCCCAGGTCGTCGCCGTGTCCGGGCGTCGGGTGTCCCTGCACGACCCGTTCCCCGGCGCGATCGAGCGCGGTCTGGCGACGATCCACAAAAGCCTCGAGAAGCTCGCGGAGAAGGGCGGTCCGGACCCGGACGAGGTCCTGGCGAGGATCACGCGGGTGGAGGAGATCGTCCCGGCCGAGCTGATGATCGAGGCGGTCGTCGAAGACCTCGGGACGAAGGAGGAGGTCTTCCGGGCCGCGGACGCGACGCTGCCCGAGGGCGCGGTGCTCGCCTCGAACACGTCCTCGATCCCGATCACGTCTCTCGCCGCGGCCACCGGCCGTCCCGACCGGGTGATCGGCATGCACTTCTTCAACCCGGTGCCGGTGCTGAAGCTCGTGGAGGTCGTGCGCGGGCGCGAGACCTCCGACGCAACCGCTGCGGCCATCGTCTCGCTCGCGGAGGAGCTCGAGAAGACGCCGGCGGTCGCGAACGACTTTCCCGGCTTCGTCTCGAACCGGATCCTGATGCCCTTCATCAACGAGGCGGTCTGGGCGCTGCACGACGGAGTCGCCGAGGCGGAGGCGATCGACACGATCGCGAAGCTCGGCTTTGCGCATCCGCTCGGGCCGCTCGCCCTCGCGGACCTGATCGGCCTCGACACGTGCGTCGCCATCATGGAGGTCCTGCAGGAGGGGCTCGGCGATCCGAAGTACGCGCCGTGCCCACTGCTCCGCGAGCACGTCGAGGCCGGCCGCCTCGGACGCAAGTCCGGCCAGGGTTTCTACGCTTACGGCTGATGGACTTCGAGCTCTCCGCCGAGCAGAAGGAGATCCAGGCGCTCACGCGCGACTTCGTCCGCGCCGAGATCGAGCCGCACGCGGCCGACTGGGACCGTGAGCACCACTTCCCCCGCGAGGTCTTCACGAGGCTCGCCGAACTGGGCCTGATGGGCGTCTGTCTCCCCGAGGAGTACGGCGGCGCGGGGGCCGACTTCCTCTCCTACATGCTCGTGATCGAAGAGCTCTCGCGTGGCGACGCGGGCGTCGGTGTCACCGTCGCGGTGCACACGAGCGCCGTGACCCTGCCGCTGCTGCGCTTCGGGACGGAGGAGCAGCGGGCGCGCTTCGTGCCGCCGCTCGCGCGCGGCGAGCTCATCGGAGCCTTCGCGCTGACCGAGGCCGAGGCCGGCTCCGATGCGGGCTCGCTGCGCACCTCGGCCACGCGCGAGAACGGTGGCTGGCGGATCACGGGCGCGAAGCAGTTCATCTCGACGGCCGAGGCCGCCGGGACGTTCATCCTCTTCGCGCGAACCGACCCGGACACGCCGGGCGCGCGCGGGATCTCGGCCTTCGTGCTCGACGCCGACCAGATCCGGGTCATCGGCCGCGAGGAAAAGCTCGGCCTCAACTCTTCCACGACGAACTCCATCGCGGTGGACACGGTGGTGGAACCGGACCGCCTGCTGCACGAGGAGGGCAAGGGCTTCCACGTGGCGATGGCGACGCTCGACGGCGGCCGGATCGGGATCGCCGCGCAGGCCGTCGGCATCGCCCAGGCCGCGTACGACGTCGCGCGGGAGTACGCGAAGGAGCGGCACGCATTCGGGCAGCCGATCGCCCGGTTCCAGGCGATCCAGCACAAGCTCGCGGACATGTCCATGGAGATCGACGCGGCCAGGCTCCTCGTCCACCGCGCCGCGTGGTTGAAGCAGAACGACCAGCCGCACACCGAGGCGGGCGCCAAGGCCAAGCTGTTCGCGTCGGAAATGGCGCGGCGCCAGACCGGCGAGGCGATCCAGATCCTCGGCGGCTACGGCTACACGAAGGAGTTCCCCGTCGAGCGCTACTACCGCGACGCGAAGATCACGGAGATTTACGAGGGGACGAGCGAGATCCAGCGGCTCGTGATCGCGCGTTCGATTCTCGGGTTGCAGGAACGCGCGCTAGCCGGCTAGTTCGGCGGCGAGCACGACGTCGACCGGCAACTCGGCGAGGGTGGCCGCCGAGACGTCGAGCGTCGCGACGACGAGCGCCCGATGGGGGCGGATGAAGTAGGCGAGCGCGTCGGCGACCGGGTATGCCTCGACGCCGGCCGGCACGCGGTCGCCGGCCCGATAGCGCTCGCGCAGGAACGGTGCGCTGCGCTCGTGCCGGTGCGCGGTGAGGAGGATCGAGACCGGCAAGCCGAGCCGCTTCACGTCGCGGTCGAGATACTCGAGGAACCTCTCCTCCTCACCCGGCGGCACGAGCGGGTCGAACAAGACGACCGCGTCGGGCGCCTCGTAGTAGACGGAGCCGGCCCCGGCGGCCGTCCAGCGCCACAATCCGTCCGCTAGCTGCTGGACGTCCACCGGTAGCGCACGTCCGGGGTCTTCTCCTCATTGCCCTCGCCGTCCGTGAACTCGATCGGCACGAGGCCGTGCCGTTCGTAGAAGCGGCGCGCACCCTCGTTCTGCTGGAACGTCCAGAGCGTGAACCCACCGGGCCTGCGCTGCTTGGCGTGGCCGAGCAGTTCAGAGCCGATGCCTCGGCCGGTCCATCCGACATCGAGGTAGATGTACAGCAGCTCGTCCTCGGTCAGGACGATGAAGCCGCGGACGCCGCCCTCGTCCCAGACCCAGCCCTCGTGGTCGGCAAGCTGCTTTCCGAACCACTGCCTGTGCTCATCGAGCGTGTGCAACACCGGGAGGTAGTCGAGCGTCGCGAACGAGCGCTCGTACAGGCAGGCGATCTCCTCGACGTCGTCTGAGGTCGCGCGGCGGATCATCGCCGTAGGCTACGGGGCATGCGCAAGCGCGACGAGCCTGTCCGTCTGACCCGCATCTACACCGGCGGCGGGGACAAGGGGGAGACGAGCCTCGGCGACGGCTCGCGCATCTCGAAGCTCGACCCGCGGGTCGCCGCGATGGGGGATGTCGACGAGCTCAACTCGCTACTCGGCTGGGCCGGTGGCCCCGAGCGGATCCAGAACGAGCTGTTCGATCTCGGCGCCGATCTCTCCGTCCCGCTCGCGTCGGGCCACGAGCGGTTGCGGATGACCGACGAGGCGGTCAGCCGGCTCGAGCACGAGATCGACGAGGCGAACGCATCGCTTCCCGAGCTCAAGAGCTTCGTCCTGCCGGGCGGGAGCGAACGCGCCTCGAGGCTGTTCCTCGCGCGGGCGGTTTGCCGCCGCGCCGAGCGCGCGGTCCTGGCCGTGTCGGACACGAACCCGCTCGCGGCCGTGTATCTCAACCGGCTCTCCGACCTCCTGTTCGTCCTTGCACGCGCCGCGAACGCCGAAGCCGGCGTGGACGAGCCGCTCTGGCGCCCCGGCGCTACCTCTTGACGATCGCAACCCAAAGGACGATGCTCCGGCCGAGGGCATTCGTCAGGAGCCAGAGGGTGACATGGCCACCGTTTGCGCCGGCAAACGGCTCACCATTCTGCGGCGCCGTCTTCTACGCCTGACAGGCTGCCCGGCTGGGGTTCGACAACTTCAACCGGAGGTTCCCATGTTCAAGCGCAGGTTTCGCCTGCCGAGTCCGGCTCTCGTGATCTCGATGGTCACGCTGAGCCTCGTCCTCGGAGGCACGGCGGTCGCCGCGAGCACGGCCAAGCACGGCGACAAGAAGGCGGACACGAAGCTGATCAAGAAGCTCGCGCCGACACTGAGCGTGAAGCACGCGAAGACCGCGAACAGCGCCACCAACGCCACGAACGCGACGCATGCGACGAGCGCCGACAGCGCGACGAACGCGACCTCTGCGACCAACGCGACCAACGCGACCAACGCCACCAATGCGACCAATGCGACCAATGCGACCAATGCGACGAACGCGACGAACGCGTCGCACGCGACGAACGCTGATCAACTCGGTGGCGTCGCAGCCAGCAGTTACCTCCAGAGCACACTGCCGTCGGGTAAGACGGAAACCGGCGTCTACTCTGCCGGAGGCGGCCCGGCGAGCGGCACTGGTTTTGCTCTTGCGAACATCCAGTTCATCCCAAAGCTCCCGGCTGCCGTGCCGGTCGCCAACGAGGTTTACAACACAATTTCTGCGCACTGCCCGGGCGTTGGACAGGCCGCTGCGGGCTTCCTCTGCTTCTACGAGGCCTGGTCGTTCGCGGCGACCTTCGTCGGGGTCGCTGATCCTGCGTCGGTCATTTCTCCTCCCGCAGCTGCGAATCCGCTCGGTGCCGCTCTCTATTTCAATACCACGAACATCCAGTCGAATGTCCGGGGAACATGGGCGTACACGGCTCCGTGATCCATCGGCCAAGGATGCGGCTTCCAGCAGTCGCCGTTGCGTTCCTAGCCCTTCTCTGGCCCGCGCAGGCGATCGCAATGCCGGAACTTGTCGGGACCGTTCGCGCTGACGGCTCGACCACTCTGGTCACAGGTCAAACGGGAGGGCTCGCCACTTTGCGTGCTGGTACCTATCGGCTTGTGATCCATGACCGGTCGCGCCACTGTGGCTTTCGCCTCGTCAGCTCTACTGGCGTGGTCGCCAGTACGCGTGCGCGTTTCAGGGGCGAGGTCCGTCGGCGGGTCGTCCTGTCCCGCGGCTCGTACACCTACTCCTGCGGGCAGCGCCACCGGCACACCCTGCGAGTGACATAGCCGTCGACCGTCGTGAGAGCGGGCGCAGCAGGCCGCGCCCGCTCTCACCACGGGCGGCCGGCAGAGGGCGGTCGCTGCGGCTCTAAACTTCGAGCCCGATGGCGACGCCTGACCGTGAGGAGCAGACCGGCGGAGCCGAGCAGTGGCGCGAACGCTACGAGGCGAGCCCGGAGCGGGAAGGGGAGCTCTTCTCGACCATCTCCGGCGTCGAGAACGAGCCGCTCTATTCCCCCGAGAACGTCGAGATCGACTACGAGCGCGACCTCGGCTGGCCCGGCGCCTATCCCTTCACGCGCGGTGTCTACCCGTCCATGTACCGCGGCCGGCTCTGGACGATGCGTCAGTTCGCAGGCTTCGGGACGGCGGAGGAGACGAACCTCCGCTTCCGCTACCTCCTCGAGCACGGGCAGACGGGCCTCTCGACGGCGTTCGACATGCCGACGCTGATGGGCTACGACTCGGACCACGCGCGGTCGCTCGGCGAGGTCGGGCGCGAGGGCGTGGCGATCGACTCGCTCGCCGACATGGAGACGCTCTTCGAGGGGATTCCGCTCGGCGAGGTCTCGACCTCGATGACGATCAACGGGCCGGCTGCGATGCTGCTCGCGTTCTACGCGTGCGTCGGTGAGGAGCAGGGCGTCGCGCTCGAGCGGCTGCGCGGCACCGTCCAGACGGACATCCTCAAGGAGTACATCGCGCAGAAGGAGTGGATCTTCCCGCCGCAGCCGTCGATGCGGCTCGTGGTGGACATGGTCGAGTGGTGCGCACAGCACATGCCGCTCATGCACCCCGTCTCGATCTCGGGGTACCACATCCGGGAGGCGGGGTCGAACGCGGCGCAGGAGCTCGCGTTCACGCTCTCCAACGGGTTTGCGCTCGTGGAGGCGTGCATCGAGCGCGGGCTCGACGTCGACTCCTTCGCGCCGCGGCTCTCCTTCTTCTTCAACGCGCACCTCGATTTCTTCGAGGAGATCGCGAAGTACCGGGCGGCGCGCCGGATCTGGGCGCGGCAGATGCGAGAGAAGTACGGCGCGCAGGATCCGCGCTCGTGGCTGATGCGCTTCCACACACAGACCGCGGGGGTGTCGCTGACGGCGCAGCAGCCCGAGGTGAACCTGATCCGCACGGCGATCGAGGCGTTGGCGGCGGTGCTCGGCGGGACGCAGTCACTCCACACGAACTCCTTCGACGAGGCGCTCGCGCTGCCGACCGAGCATGCGGTGCGGCTCGCGCTGCGTACGCAGCAGGTGATCGCGCACGAGACTGGCGTCGTGAACACGATCGATCCCCTCGGCGGCTCGTACTACCTCGAGCAGCTCACGAACGAGCTCGAGCGGCAGGCGTACGACTACTTCGAGCGGATCGAGGAGCTCGGGGGCGTCATCCCGGCGATCGAGCAGAACTTCCAACAGCGCGAGATCGCCGAGGCGAGCTTCCGCTACCAGTCCGAGGTCGAGCGCGGCGAGCGGGTGGTGGTCGGCGTCAACCGCTACGTGCAGGAGGACGAGCAGCCGATCGAGATCCTTCGCATCGATCCGGCGCTCGAGCGGAAGCAGGTCGAGCGGGTGCAGGCGGTCCGCGAGCGACGCGATTCCGCCGCCGCCGAGGCCGCGATCGCGCGGCTGAAGGAGGACGCCGCGCGCGACGACCGCAACCTGATGGAGCCGATCATGGCCGCCTCGCGCGCGTACGTCACGATGGGCGAGATGTGCGACGCGCTCCGCGAGGTCTGGGGCACCTGGCGCGAAACTCCTG
>DATEPQ010000122.1:0-2562 GCA_035273125.1 Gaiellaceae bacterium | reverse complement strand
CGGGCTCGTCTTCTCGTTCCCGACCGACCAGGAGTTCTCGCCCGAGCGGCGCGCGCTCAAGATCGCGCTCGGGCGACAGGCCGCGCTCGCCCTCGAGCGGGCCCGCTTCTCGGCGGCCGAGCAGATGCTGCGCGAGCGGCTGGCCTTCCTCGGCGAGGCGACTGCGTTGCTCACGTCCTCGCTCGAGCTCGAGCGGACCCTCGAGCGTCTCACCGAGCTGGCGGTTCCGCTGCTTGCCGACTGGTGCACGATCTCGATGCTCGTCGAGGAGACGGGGGAGATCGAGCAGGCCGTCGTGGCTCACCAGGATCCCGAGCGCAGGCGCTGGGCCGAGGAGATGCGCGAAAGCTCCCGCACGATCCGCATCGACGACGAGTTCGATCTCACGGCGCGGGTGATCCGCACCGGTGAGCCCGTCTTTCTCCGCGAGATTCCGCAGGAGCTGCTGGACGAGGCCGTGCAGCGCGATCCCAATGCGGCTCGGGCGCTCGAGCAGATCACGCTCCGGAGCGCGATCACGGTCCCGCTTCTCTCGGGCGAGCGAACCTTCGGCGCGCTCACGCTGGTCTCGGAGACCCGTGAGCTCGAGGACTCCGAGTTCGAGCTCGCGCAGGAGCTCGCCGCGCGCGCAGCGATCGCCGTCGAGAACGCGAGGCTCTACCGGGAAGCGGAGCGGCGCGCCGAGGCCGCGCTCGCCCTCGCGTACGTCGGTGACGGAGTCGTTCTGCTCGACCGCGATGGGCGCGTGCGTTTCTGGAACTCGGCTGCCGCGGCGATCACCGGCGTCCGGGAGGCGGACGCCGTCGGGCGGCATCCGGCCGAGGTCGTGCCGAAGTGGGAGGAGCTGACGCGGCTGGCCGAACTTGCCGCTGCAACCGCGCCCGAGCGCGCGCGCTCGGTGACGGTGCCGATCGAGACCGCGGCGGGCGATCGCTGGGTCGCGGTCACCGGCGTCGCCTTCGACGAGGGCGTCGTCTACGCGCTGCGCGACGTCAGCGACGAGCAGGCGCTGGAGCGGGCGCGCAGCGATTTCGTCGCGACCGCCTCGCACGAGCTCCGCACGCCGCTGGCCGCGGTCTACGGCGCCGCCCGCACGTTGCGGCGCACCGACATCGAGATCCCGGGCGAGCAGCGCGACCGCTTCCTCGACATCATCGTGAGCGAGACCGAGCGGTTGACCGCGATCGTCTCCCAGATCCTGCTCGCCGGCCAGCTCGAGGAGGGCCGTGTGGACGTGACGACCTCGGCGACCGACCTGCATCCGCTCGCCGAGAGCGTGCTCGAGTCGGCGCGCCTGCGCGCGCCCGAGCAGATCGAGCTGCGACTGGAGCAGAACGGTGACCGCGCGGTGGCGCTCGCCGACGCGGACAAGCTCCGCCAGGTGCTCGTCAACCTGCTCGACAACGCGATCAAGTACTCACCCGACGGCGGAGACGTGACGGTCGAGCTCAACGGAGGGCACGGCCGCGTCCGGCTCGCGGTGCGAGACCGCGGGCTCGGCATCCCGCCGGGCGAACAGGAGCGGATCTTCGAGAAGTTCTACCGGCTCGATCCGGCGCTCACGCGCGGCGTCGGCGGCAGCGGCCTCGGCCTCTTCATCTCGCGGGAGCTCGTCTCGCGTATGGGAGGAAGTCTCACCGTGCGGTCGCAGCCCGGCGAGGGTGCCGCATTCGTGGTCGATCTGCCCGCGGCTTAGCCGCATCTCACATCTGGCGGCAAACTTAGAGCTAGTGCTCCCTCGGCTAATGTCCTCCGCATCCCTGCCGGCTGCAAACCGGCGCGATGTGGCGTCCTCGGTCGCCCCGATAGCCACGGCTATCGAGGCGCCCTGCGTCCTTGCCTCGCTTGCTTTTCGCTCGCCAGGAACGCAGCAACATTCACCGAGGAAGCACTAATGCTCGTTCTCGTGGCAGACGACGACCGTGCGGTGCGGGAGGCTCTCGAGCGCGCTCTGCAGCTGCATGGCTACGAGGTCGCGCTGGCGTCCGATGGGGATACGGCACTCTCGGCCGTCGATGCGCGCACGCCCGACGCGATCGTGCTCGACGTGATGATGCCGGGCCTCGACGGCCTCGACGTGACGCGCCGCCTACGCAGGCAGGGGAACCGCATCCCGATCCTCCTGCTCACGGCGAGGGACGCGATCGGCGACCGGGTCGAGGGTCTCGACGCCGGCGCCGACGACTATCTCCCGAAGCCGTACGACCTCGAGGAGCTGCTCGCGCGGCTCCGCGCGCTCCTGCGCCGCTCGAAACCGGAGGAGCCGGGTGCCGTACTCCGTTTCGCGGATCTGAGCCTCGACCTGGGCTCGATGGACGCGCGCCGCGGCAGCCGACGGTTCGAGCTCACCACGACCGAGGCGCACCTCCTGGAGCTGTTCATGCGCAACCCGCGCCAGGTGCTGCCCCGCTCGCTCATCTACGAGCGCGTCTGGGGCTACGACTTCAGCCACTCCTCCAATGCGCTCGACGTCTACGTCGGCTATCTCCGGCGCAAGACGGAGGCCGAGGACGAGCCGCGTCTCATCCACACCGTCCGCGGCACGGGCTACGTGCTGCGCGA
>DATEPQ010000121.1:0-8862 GCA_035273125.1 Gaiellaceae bacterium | reverse complement strand
CCCTCGACGTCGACGCCCCGGTGGGCCGGCGCGAACGGCGCGAGCCGGCGCGCCGCCTTCTCGAGCTGGCGGCCCGTCGCGACCGGTCGGCCGCGTCCGGCCTGGTACCACGCGACCGCGACGTGGACGAGCCCCTGGAAGAAGTCCCGCTCCGCGGCGGGCGCCGCACGCCACGCCTCCTCGAGCTCCTCGTGCGCCTCGAAGTAGCGGCCGGCGCGAATCTCTGCCAGCCCGCGCTTGAATGCAACGTCCATCACGTTCTACATTTCCGCCGTGGCGACGATCCTGCTCTGTGGGGTCGAACTCTTCATGCGGGGGAAGCTCGAGGCCCTCCTGCCCGGCCATCGTCTCATCACGGTCGAGCACACGGCCGATCCGGAGCTCGTGCTCGCGGACGTGTCCCGCATCGATCCGGAGGAGGTCGCGGACGCGTATCCGGACATCCCGATCGTCGGTTTCACGAACCACACGGACACGTCGGGACTCCGCGCGGCGCACGCCGCCGGCTTCGACCAGGTGCTCGCGAAGTCGGCGCTCGGAGACCAGCTCGGCGCAGTGGTGGCGGAGCTCGCCGGCCCCGCGGAGCCCTGACGGTTGGCTGCGCAGCCGCTCACGACGGCTATCTACAGTAGGGCGCAGTGACGTACATCATCGCCGAGCCCTGCATCGACATCAAAGACCTCTCCTGCGTGGACGTCTGCCCGGTCGACTGCATCCATCAGTTCGACCGGATCCTCGTCATCGACCCCGAGGAGTGCATCGACTGCGGCGCCTGCGAGCCGGAGTGCCCGGTCGAGGCGATCTTCCCCGAGGACGCGCTGCCGGACAAGTGGAACGCCTTCGTCGAGATCAACTACGCGTACGACAAGGGGGCCGAGGTCGTGAACCAGCTCACGCAGAAGTACGCGGACGAGAACAACGTCCAGAACGAGCCGATCGACTAAGCAATCGCCCGCAGGGTAAGAGCGCCTGGCGTGAACCCCAAGACCCTCGACCACGTTGCCTACTGGCTCGCGGATCGCGACGCCGTTGCGGACTTCGTCGTTCGCCATCTCGGGATGCACGTGATCGACCGCACGGACGCGTTCACGCTCGTCGGTGCCGACGCCCGGCGCGGGAAGCTGACGCTCTTCGCCGCCGACCCCCCACGGGAGCGAGGGGCGCTCGAGCACGTCGCGTTGCGCGTGCGGGACCTCGAGCGCGCGCTCGCAGAGCTCCCCGACGGACTCGAACTCGATCGGCGGCGCGACGGCGAGGCGTACTTCGAGCTCGGCGAGGGCGTCGTGCTCGGACTCGTGGAGACGGACACCGACCTCGACTATGACCTCGATCACGTCGCGCTCCGCTCGGCAGACCCGCAGGCGACCGCGTCGGAGTACGGCTCGCTGGGCTTCCGCGCCGCGGCGCCGGGCGGCTCCAACTGCCCGCGGGTGGAGGTGGGCGGCGCCTGGATCGAGTTCCAGCCGGGAGAGCCGGGCGCGCCGGAGCAGCCACTCCTGAATCACCTCGCCGTCCTCGTCGACTCCGCCGACGAGCACGAGGCCGCGGCGCGTGATCTCGGTGTCGAGATCGACAGCGTCGTCGACGCCGCGAACACCCTCGCCGTCTTCGTCTGGGGCCCTGAGCGCGTGCGGATCGAGTACGTCGAGCACAAGCCGACGTTCTCGCTCACCTGAGTTGCGGGTCACCGTCGCCGGCGCGGGGATGGCGGGCCTCGTCGCGGCCGCGCGCCTGCGCGAGCTCGGGCATGAACCGCGCGTGCTGGAGAAAGGGACGCGTCCGGGCGGCTCGATGCTCCTTTCCTCGTGTGTGGTATGGCGGCACCTGGAGTGGCAGCGCTTCCGTGAGGAGTGCCCCGGCGGCGACGAGTCGCTGCAGCGGCTGATCTGGGAGAGGCTCGACGACGCGCTCGGTTGGCTCGAATCGCTCGGGGCGGAACCCGTCTGGCGCGACACCGAGAACCCGCTCACCACGGGACGGCGGTACGACCCGCACGCGCTGACGTCGCTGCTCGTGGAGGCCGCCGGTGAGGTCGCGCTCGAGACGCCGCTACGGGAGGACGCCGAGCCGCCCCTGCTGCTCGCGACCGGCGGCTTCCCGGGACGGCTCGCCCGCGGGCGCGGGTTGCTCCTGCGGGCGAATCCGTGGAGCGAGGGCGACGGCCTCGACTTCGCGTCGGCTCGGGGCGGCGCGACAACACCGGGGATGGACGAGTTCTACGGCCGCGTCATGCCGGCGCCGCCCGCGCGGATCCGCGAGGAGGACTTCGTCCCGCTCGCGCAGCTCTACGGTCGCGAGGCGCGCGTCTTCACCGACGACTGGCTCGAGATCACGCCGCCGCAGGTCGCGTGGCACGAGAACGATCTCGCGCAGCTTGTCGGGCCGCGCGCGTGGTACGTGGTCGAGGAGACGAACGACCGGATCGAGGCCGCGCGAGCGGCAGGGGCCACGGTCGTGGGTCGCGACGACGGGATCGCGGTCCATGTCGCGGGCGCGGTGACGCACACGATCGGCGGTCTGCAGGTCGACGTGGACGCACGCGTGACAGGCACCGACGGCCTCTGGGCAGCGGGAGTCGACGCGGGCGGCGTCGCAACTGGCGGCTACGCGAGCGGCCTGGCGCAGGCGCTCGCCCTCGGCCTCGCGGCGGCAGAGTCGATCGCGGCCGGCTAGCCCGCGAGGTACGCGCAGACGCGGCGGTCGCCGGGCAGCGGCGAGGGCGCGAGCTTCGTCACGCGCAGCTGCTTGCCCTCGACCTCCACGCTCGAGCCGACCGAGGGAGCCTCGCCCTCCTGCTCCACCAGCTCGTAGCCGGAGGGCTTCCAGACGAAGAGAAGGTGCTGCTGCGCGCCGTCGCCGTCCACAGCGGCGAAGCCTAGTCGTCGCCCGTGGGCTGCCCGCGCAGTTCGAGGCTCATCGTCGTGCCGCCGACGTCGTGGTCGAGCGTGAGGTTCGCGCCGAGGGTGCGTGCCCGCTCCCCGAGAACCTCGAGCGCGCGACGGCGCCGCTCGGTCGGCGCGTCGTCCCTGATCACGAGCCGCAGCGTGCCGGGCACGGCCGCGGTCGCTGCCACCTCGAAGCGGGAGGGGGGACCGCGGCGGATCGCCTCCTCGAGCGCCTCCCGCACGATCTGGTACAGCGCGGCCTGGGTCCGCTCACCGAGCGAGTCGATCAGCGCGACGTCCAGCGTGACCTTGATGCGGTGCTCGCGGCCGCGGGACTGCGCGAGCGCGTCGACCGCCGCGACGAAGCCGTGATCGCGGAGCGCCACCGGCTCCAGGTTGAAGGAGAGGTCGCGGAGCTCGCCGACCGTCGTCCGTGTCCGCGCGAGCGCCCGGTCCATGATCTCGCGCGCCTGCTCGTGCTCGCCGCGGCTGATGAGGTCGAGCGAGGCGTCGAGCATGAGCGCGACCCCCGCGAGCGACTGCACCGGGCCGTCGTGGAGGAAGAGCGCGATGCGCCGCCGCTCGTCCTGTTCGGCGGCGAGGACCTGCTCGGCCGGCTCGCCCGCACCCTCGGCGATCGTCTCGCTCTCGGTGGTCGGGCTGGGCGTGGAGGGCTTCACTAGTCGATGATCGCCTCGCGAAGCGCGATCGCGACCGCCTGCGTGCGCGTGTCCGCCTCGAGCTTGGCGAGGATGTGGCGGACGTGGCTCTTCACCGTCTCCTGGCTGATGAAGAGCTGCGTGGCGACGTCGGCGTTCGACATCCCGTCGGCGAGGAGCTGGAGGATTTCCCGCTCCCGGCCGGTGAGCATGTCGTCCTTGTCGCGGCCCGTCAGGAACGCGGGCATGAGCGCCGGGTCGACGTAGCCCTCGCCGCTTGCGACCTTCTCGATCGCGCGCAGCAGTGTCTCGTGCGGCGCCTCCTTCAGGACGTAGCCCTTCGCGCCCGACTCCAGCCCGCGGCTGAGCAGGCTGCGCTCGCTGTAGGCGGTGAAGATGAGGACGGAGCTGTCGGGCACCTTGGCCATGAGGGCCTGGGTCGCCTCGAGCCCGTCCATGCCGGGCATGCGGACGTCCATGATCACGACGTTCGGGCGGCGCCGCTCGGCCAGCGCGACCGCGGCCTCGCCGTCGGCGGCCTCTCCGATGACGCGAATGTGCGGCGCCCGGCTCAGCGAGAGGCGGAGCCCCTCCCGTACGACCTCGTGGTCGTCGACGATCAGACAGGTGATCTCGGAGGCGGCGGCCACAGCCGGGAGATCATAGATCGGCCGTCCGATATCACATAGCCGCGATCTGGAGCTGCTCGGCTTCAGGAGCGGGCTCGAGCCGGATCCGGCGCCGGTCGCGGACGCCGTGGCTGCGGGCGAGCTTGCGCACGCGCTCGCGCACAGGATCCGTCTCCCGGCGTGGCAGATAGGCGCCGCCGCCGTACAGCCGCTCGTACTCCGGGAGCAGCTCCGGCCAGTCGCGCTCGAGGGCGGCGAGGAAGTGCTCGCGCGTCCCGGTCCGCAGATAGAGGAGATTCGCCCAGATCCCGGTGGCCCCCGCTGCGCGCGCCTCGCGGACGACCTCGGCGAGCAGTTCGGGCCGGTCGCTCAGGCCCGGCAGGATCGGCGCCATCCCCACGCGCGCGTCGATTCCCGCGTCTACGAGCCGCGAGAGAGCGCGGAGCCTCTGGCGTGGCGGCGAGGTGCCCGGCTCGGTGCGGCGCCAGATCTCGTGGTCGAGGGTCGGGACGGAGAAGGTGACGGACACCTTCGCGCGCCGCGACGCCTCGGCGAGCGCGTCGACGTCGCGCACGATGAGCGGCCCGCGCGTGATGATCGAGAACGGGCTCGCCGCGTCCGCGAACACCTCGATGCACGCGCGGGTGAGCCGATAGCGGCCCTCCGCCGGCTGGTACGGGTCGGTCGCCGCGCCGATCGCGACCGGCTCGTACTGCCACGAGGCGCGGGCTAGCTCACGCCGAAGCACATCCGCGACGTTCGTCTTGACGCGGATGCTCGACCCGTAGCGGTCGTCCCACGGCCGGTCCGCGCGTGCCTCGAAGGCGCGGACATAACAGAATGTGCAGCGGTGCGCACACCCCATGTACGGGTTGAGCGACCAGGCGAAGGGCATGCCGCGCACGCGGTTCAGGGCGCTGCGGCACGGTTCCTCGCGGTACGCGGCTCGCATCCCGGGAGGATAGCGAACGTACGTTCGTGAAGGCGGCCGCCGCCGACCGCGTCCCTATACTGCGGCCGGAGAGTTGGACGAGAAACCTCCTAGTACCTGCGCCCTCGAGGTGACGAGGGCGTGACACTCCTCTACGAGCTGATCGGGGTCGCGGTCCTGATCCTGCTCAACGCGTTCTTCGTGGCCGCGGAGTACGGCCTCGTCACGGCGCGGCGGACGCGGATCATCGAGCTCCAGCACCAGGGCAACCGCCGCGCCCGCGACGTCCTGCGGATCACCGGCGACCCCGGCCGCTTCATCGCGGCGATGCAGCTCGGCGTCACCCTGACGTCCCTGGGCATCGGCGCCCTGGGCGAGGCGACGCTCTCGCACCAGTTCGACAAGTGGATGGCGGCCGCCCTCTCGATCGTCATCGCATACGCGATCCTCAGCTTCTTCCACGTCGTCTTCGGCGAGCTCGTGCCGAAGGGTGCGGCGCTCGGCCATGCGGAGGGGACGGCGCTCTGGGTCGCGCTCCCCGTGCGCGCGTTCATCGCCGTCTTCCGGCCCGCGATCTGGGGCCTGCAGGCGGCGACGGAGGTGTTCCTCCACTCGTTCGGGCTCGAGCCGCCTGGAGCGGAGCGCGAGGTGCACTCCGAGGCGGAGCTGCGGATGCTCGTCTCCCGGTCCACGCAGCAGGGGCAGATCGAGGAGGGCGAGCGGGAGATGATCGACAAGGTCTTCGTCTTCGGGGACAAGGACGTTGCGGACGTGATGGTCGCGAAGCCCGACGTCGCGGCGGTCTCGGTCGACATGCCGCCCGAGGAGGCGCTCGCCGTCGTGCTCGACTCTCCGTACACGCGCTATCCCGTCTTCCGCGAGTCGCTCGACGACATCGTCGGCGTACTCCACGTCCGCGACCTCTTCAAGGCGATCCACGACCGCGGGCTGGGCGGCCTCGACCTCGAGTCGCTGCTGCGGCCTGCGTATGTCGTCCCCGAGACGAAGGACCTCGCGTCGCTGCTGCAGGAGTTCCGGCACACGAACAGCCACTTCGCGGTGGTCGTCGACGAGTACGGCGCGATGGTCGGCATTGCGACGCTCGAGGACCTGCTGGAGGAGATCGTCGGCGAGATCGAGGACGAGTTCGACGTCCCCGAGGAGCCGGTCGAGCAGATCGGCGAGGACTCGTACCGGGTCGACGGCATGTTCGCGATCGACGAGTTCAACGAGCGCTTCCACACCGAGCTGCCGGACGAGGATTTCCACACGGTCGCCGGCTTCGTCTTCGGCCAGCTCGGGCGCGCGCCGGAGCCGGGGGACGACGTCTCCTACGACGGGATGCGGTTCGACGTGCTCGAGGTGGAGGGCAACCGGATCGAGCGGATCGCGGTCACGTTCGAAGAACGCCCGCAGCCGCGCCGGGACCCGGGCGACCCGGAGCTAATCGACGAGGACGAACTCGAGTAACCCGTCCGCTCTGGACACGTCCGGAACCAGGTTCCGGACGTGTCTGCTGCAGCCCTGTCTTCCGTCCGGACACCGAGATGTGGAGCGCGTTGTCCGAGCCAGGGGCCCGACTGCTTGGGCCATGTCCGGAACCAGGTTCCGGACGTGGCTGTTTCAGCCGAGCTCGAGCGGGGAGATCGCGCCGTCTGCGATCGTCCAGGCCGCCAGCTCGTCGTGCGCCACGGAGTAGATGAGGTACGGGCGGCCCTGCCAGAGCCCGACGTTCTCGACGTCGGTGCGGGACGGGCGCGGCGGGGCGGAGACGTGGGAGTGGACGACGGCCAGCTCGTAGCCCTCGTCCTCGAGGAACCACAGCTCGGGATCGACCTCGAGTTCGAAGCGGTACGGGGACTCGGCGCCGTTGCGACCCGGTTCGTAGCGCTCGGCCATCTGGTCGCGCAGCACGAGCAGGCCGCAACTCTCGTTGGGCAGCTCCTGCCGAGCGTGCTCGGCGAGCGCTTCCCGCACGGGCGGCGGGACTACCACCACAGCTTGGTCTCGTCGATCTCCTCGTCCTGCCAGAAGCCGGCGGAGAGGTACTTCCAGCCGCCGTCGGCGAGGACGCACACCACGACGCCGTCCTCGACCTCGCCGGCGAGCCGCCGCGCGATGTGGAGAACTGCGCCGCTCGAGACACCGGAGAAGATCCCCTCGCTCTCGAGGAGGGCGTGCACCCCTGCGACCGCATCCTCGTTCGAGACGAGCAGCTTCCGGTCGAGCTTCGCCACGTCGAGGATCGGCGGCACGTAGCCGTCGTCGAGCGAGCGCAGGCCCATCACCGGATCGCCCGGCAGCGGCTCGGCTGCGGCGACGACCACATCGGGGAAGCTCTCGCGCAGCCGCTCACCGGCGCCCATCAGCGTTCCGCCCGTGCCGAGGCCGGCGACGAGAACGTCGACGCGGTCGAGCGCGGCCGCGATCTCCGCGCCGGTGCCCTCGTAGTGGGCGCGTGGATTCGCCTCGTTCGCGTACTGGAACGGCATGAAGTACCGCGGCTCCCGCTCGGCGAGCTCGAGCGCCAGGCGCACCGCGCCGTTCGAGCCCTGATCCCCGGGCGACTCGACGATCGTCGCGCCATAGAGGCGCAGGAGACGCCGCCGTTCCTCGGTTGCGTTCTCCGGAAGCACGCAGGTGAGCCTGTAGCCCTTGAGCTTGGCGACGAGGGCGAGGGAGATGCCGGTATTGCCGGAGGTCGGCTCGAGCAGCTCGCGGCCGGGCTCGAGCTCGCCGGCGGCCTCGGCGGCCCCGATCATCGCGATCGCTACGCGATCCTTGATCGAGCCGGTCGGGTTCTGCCCCTCGAGCTTCGCGTACAGACGCACCGACCGCTTCGGCGAGAGGCGCCGCAGCTCGACGAGCGGCGTGTTGCCGACCAGCTCGAGGAGGGAGCCCGCGGTGCCGGCTCTAGCAGCCACCGGCCATCGCGGGGAGCAGGATCACCGTGCCCCCGTGCTCGACCGGTGTGTCGAGCCCGTCGAGCGTCCGCACGTCCTCGCCCTCGACGTAGACGTTGACGAACGGCGCGATCTCGTCGTCCTCCACGAGCTGCGGCCGCAGCGCCGGGAAGCGGGCCATGAGGTCGTCGAGCAGCTCGCGCACGGTGTTGCCCTCGGCGGGCACGTCGCGGGCGCCGCCGACATCGCCGCGCAGCTGGGGTGGAATCCGGACGCGGCTCATGCGTGTGTGGGCCTTCCGCTACAGAACTCGACGTAATCCACGTACTCGGTGATGGTGGGGGAGTCGCCGCAGACGGGGCAGTTCGGGTCGCGGCGGAGCCTGACCTCGCTGAACTCGGTCGCGAGCGCGTCGAACAGCAGCAGCCGCCCGACGAGCGGCTCGCCGATCCCGAGGCAGAGCTTGAGCGCCTCGCTGGCCTGCAGCGAGCCGACGATGCCCGGCAGGACGCCGAGCACGCCACCCTCGGCGCAGCTCGGTGCGAGCTCCGGCGGCGGAGGCTGGGGGAAGAGGCAGCGGTAACAGGGGCCGTCGCCGGGCTTGAAGACCGTGGCCTGCCCTTCGAAGCGGTAGATGGAGCCGTGCACGAGGGGGATGTCGTGCCAGACAGCCGCGTCGTTGATCAGGTATCGCGTCGGGAAGTTGTCGGCGCCGTCGACGATCACGTCCCAGCCGTCGGCGAGGATGCGGTCGACGTTCTCCGAGGTCAGCCGCTCGATGTACGGCACGACCTCGATGTCCGGGTTGAGCTCCTCGAGCGTGCGCTTCGCCGACTCCGCCTTCCACTCGCCGAG
>DATEPQ010000120.1:0-6610 GCA_035273125.1 Gaiellaceae bacterium | reverse complement strand
CCTTGATAACGTCAGCCGTTCGGTGGGTAAGGGGAGGTCCTTGTAGATGCTCGACAGCTGGCTGCCATTCCTGATCTACGGGATCCTCGCGCTCGTCATCCCGGCATCCATGATGTGGATGTCGTTCAAGTTCTCGCAGCGTCCGGCGCGCCGGACGCGGGCGCGCACGGTGCCGTTCGAGTCGGGCGTATCCACGGGACCGCTGCCGCGCCAGCGCTTCAGCGTGAGCTTCTACCTCACGGCGATGCTCTTCATCGTCTTCGACATCGAGATCGTCTTCCTCTATCCACTGGCCGTGCAGCTCAACGCGCTCGGCTGGTTCGGGTTCGTCGAACTCGCCTTCTTCGTCCTCATCCTCCTCGTCGCCTACGTCTACATCTGGCGCAAAGGAGCCCTCAATTGGTGACGGCCCATGGCTGACGAAACGCCACGCCTGCGCGACTACGGGCTCCAGTCGGAGCGGCTCCTCTGGCCGACCAAGGGGCCGTCGCGCTTCGAGGAGGAGATGGGAGCCGACGAGCTCGAGCGCGCGCTCGGGATCACGACGCTCGAGAAGGCGGTGCGCTGGGCGCAGACGAAGTCGATGTGGCCGGACACGTTCGGGCTCGCCTGCTGCGCCATCGAGATGATGTCGATCGTCTCCGCGCGCTACGACATCGCGCGCTTCGGGATGGAGGCGTTCCGCTCCTCGCCGCGGCAGGCCGACCTCCTCATCGTGTCGGGCCGGGTGGCGCACAAGATGGCCGCGCCGCTGCGCCAGATCTACGACCAGATGCTGGAGCCGAAGTGGGTGATCGCGATGGGCGTCTGCGCGAGCTCCGGCGGGATGTTCAACAACTACACGATCCTGCAGGGAGTCGACCGAATCGTCCCGGTGGACATCTACGTCCCGTTCTGCCCGCCGCGGCCGGAGGCGCTGATGGAGGGGATCATCCGCCTACACGAGGCGCACCAGGCCGGCGTGCCGCCCGCGTACGAGCGGGTCGGAGTGGCCACGTGACCGACTGGGCGCGCATGCCGGGCTACAACTCGCACCGCGACGGGCCCGAGATGCCGACGGTGACGATCGAGGCCGAGCGGATCCGCGACGCGTGCGAGCACGCGCGCGACGCGCTCGGCTTCGACATGTGCGTCGACGTCGTCGCGACCGACTACCTCGGCTGGGGCGGCAAGGGCGTGTCGGGCTACATCGGCACCGCGAGCGGCCGCGACCTCATGCACCCGATGACGCAGGGGCTCCAGGTGCTGCCCGAGCTCAAGCCGAAGCGCTTCTCGATCAGCTACCACCTCCTCGCGCTGCGGCAGGGAGCGCCGCGCGCGCGCCTCCAATGCTGGGTCGACGAGGGCGAGAGCGTGCCGAGCGTGATCTCGGTCTGGCCAACCTGCGACTGGCACGAGCGCGAACAGTTCGACCTGATGGGGATCGTGTTCGACGGACACCCGAATCTCGAGCGGCTCCTGATGCCGGAGGACTGGGAAGGACACCCGCTGCGCAAGGACTATCCGATCGGCGGCGAGCCCGTCCGCTTCAGCGACGAGCAATGAGCACCGTCGTCAAGGAGACGCGGACGTACGAGGGCACGCGCATCCCGTCGCGCGTCCCGACGATCCTCGACGTCCCCGAGGAACTCCGTGACAGCGAGGACCTCCTCCAGGTCAACTTCGGCCCGAACCATCCGTCCACCCACGGCGTCCTCCGCCTGATCGTCGACCTGCACGGTGAGGAGGTGGTCGGCGTCGAGGCCGTGGTCGGGTACCTCCACACCGGCTTCGAGAAGTCGATGGAGTCGAAGACGTACTGGAAGGGCGTCACGTTCCCCGAGCGGATCGACTACGTCGGCTACCAGAACAACGAGCTCGTGTACGTGCTGGCCGTAGAGCAGCTGCTCGGGCTGGAGGTCCCGACCAAGGCGAAATGGATGCGGATGCTGCTCTGCGAGCTCAACCGGATCCACTCGCACCTCGTCTTCCTCGGCACGTCCGCGCTGGAGCTCGGGGCCATTTCGATGTTCTGGTACTGCTTCCGCGAGCGGGAAATGATCCTCGACCTGTCCGAGCTCGTGACCGGTCAGCGGATGCACACCCGCTACTTCCAGATCGGCGGGCTCGCGGAGGACATCCCCCAGGGGTTCTACGGAGAGTGCCGCAAGTTCGTCGAGTGGATGCCGCAGGCCCTCGACGACTACAAGGACATCCTCGACCGGAACGAGATCTGGCTCGAGCGGACGCAGGGGATCGGCGTGCTCTCGGCGCAGGACGCGATCGCGCTCGGCCAGACCGGCCCGAACCTGCGCGCTTCCGGGGTCGACTGGGACCTGCGCCGCGACTCGCCGTACCTCCACTACGAGCAGGTCGACTTCCGCGTCCCGGTCTATCCGGAAGGTGACGTCTACGCGCGCTATCGGGTGCGGATGGACGAGATGCTGGAGTCGACGAGGATCGTGCGGCAGTGCCTCGACCGGCTCGAGCGCATGGAGGGGATGCCGTGGATCGCGGACGACCGCAAGGTCGTGCTGCCGCCGCGCGAGGAGCTCCACACCTCGATGGAGTCCCTCATCCACCACTTCAAGATCGTCACGGAGGGGTTCCGCGTGCCCGAGGGTGAGATCTACGTCGCGGTCGAGTCGCCGCGCGGCGAATCGGGCTGCTACCTCGTCTCTGACGGCGGGCCCAAGCCGTGGCGCGTCCACTTCCGCGCCCCCTCCTTCGTCGCGCTCGAGGCGACCGCGACGTGCCTGCACCATGCGCTCGTGGCCGACCTGATCGCGGTCGTCGGCTCACTCGACGCCGTGATGGGGGACACCGACCGGTGACGTCGTTCTACGAGGAGGTACAGGAGCTGCGGGCGCGCTATCCCGAGGGCTCCCGCTCGGCGGCGCTGCCTGCGCTGCGGCTCGCGCAGGAGAAGCACGGCTGGCTGTCGCGCGAGGCGATCGAGGAGACCGCCGACGCGCTCGAGGTCACCCCGGCCTTCTGCTACTCGGTCGCGACCTTCTACGACATGCTCCATCTCGAGCCGGTCGGGCGGCGCACGATCGACGTCTGCACGAACCTCCCGTGCGCGCTCTGCGGAGCGCAGCAGGTGCTCGAGGCGTTCGAGTCGGAGCTCGGGATCCGCGCCGGCGAGACGACGCCGGACGGTGCGACCACGCTGCGCGCCGTCGAGTGCCTCGGCGGCTGCGGCTACGCGACGGTCGTCGCGATCGACGACCGCTACCGCCATCACGTCCGGCCCGAGACGGTGCCCGAGATCCTCGGGGGCCTGGATGGCTGAGCAGCACAAGGTTTTGCTGGCGGGGGCCGACGAGCGCGATCTGACGCAGCTCGCGGAGTACCAGGCGATCGGCGGCTACAAGGGCGTCGCGAAGGCACGCGCGATGACCCCGGACGCGCTGATCGACGAGCTCCAGAAGGCGACCCTCCGCGGCCGCGGCGGCGCCGGCTTCCCCATGGGGCGCAAGGCGTCGCTCATCGACCGCAAGAGCCCGAAGCCGAAGTACCTCGTCGTCAACGCCGACGAGTCCGAGCCGGGCGCCTTCAAGGACCGCGAGGTGATGGCGCGCGTTCCGCACCGACTGCTGGAAGGCTGTCTCATCGCCGCGCACGCGATCGAGTCCACCGACGTCTTCATCTACATCCGCGGCGAGTACCTCACCGAGTACGAGATCCTCCAGGCGGCGGTAGACGAGGCGAGCGCGGTCGGGATCTTCGGCGACGTCACCATCACCGTCCATCGGGGCGCCGGCGCCTACATCTGCGGCGAGGAGACCGCCCTGCTCGAGTCGCTCGAAGGCAAGCGCGGCCAGCCGCGGCCGAGGCCGCCCTTCCCGCCGATCCAGGGCCTCTACGCCGCCCCGACGCAGATCAACAACGTCTGCACGATCGCGACCGTCCCCGTGATCCTCGAAATGGGCGCCGAGGAGTTCGCGAAGACCGGCGTCCCGAGCTCGCCGGGCACTGCGATCTTCTCGATCTCGGGCAACGTCGCGCGGCCAGGCAACTACGAGCTCGACCTGGGCACGCCGATGCGCGAGCTCATCTACGAGCACGCCGGCGGGATCCCCGACGGCCGCGAGCTGAAGGCCGTGATCCCGGGCGGCTCGTCGGTGCCCGCACTCACGCCCGCGCAGATCGACGTACCGCTCGACTACGACTCGCTCGGCGCGATCGGAACGTTCTTCGGCGCCGCCTCGCTGATCGTGGTGGACGACCGCTGCTGCATGGTGCAGCTCGCCCTCCGCTCGACGAAGTTCTACATGCACGAGTCGTGCGGGAAGTGCACGCCGTGCCGCGTGGGGACACGCTGGATGGTGCAGATCCTCGAGTCGATCGAGAACGGCACCGCGACGCAGGCCGACCTCGAGCTGCTCGACAGCGTGGGTGACAACATCCTCGGCAAGGTCCTGTGCGCGCTCGGCGAGTTCGCCGTCTATCCGGTCGCGAGCTACCTCGACAAGTGGCGCGACGAGTTCGTGGCCCACGTCGAGCAAGGCGGCTGCCCGTTCGGGGGCTCGTCGTCGCTCGAGGGGATCCTCGCGCCGTCCGACCAGCACGCGCACACGCCCGTCGGCGAGGAAGCTCTCGTATGAGCACCGAGCTCGTGCGCGTGACGATCGACGAGCGCGACGTCCACGTCCCCAAGGGCACGGGCATCGTCGAGACCGCGCTCGCGGCGGGCGTCGAGATCCCGGTCTTCTGTTACGAGCCGCGCCTCGGCGCGCCGGTCGGCGCGTGCCGCATGTGCCTCGTCGAGGTCGAGGGGATGCCGAAGCTCCAGACCGGCTGCACGCTCACGGCGCAGGACGGCATGGTCGTGAAGACGGCTCGCACATCGGAGAAGGCTGCGGCCGGTCAGAACGGGACGCTCGAGTTCATCCTCGTCAACCACCCGCTCGACTGCCCGGTCTGCGACAAGGGCGGCGAGTGCCCGCTGCAGGACCTCACCTTCCGCTACGGCCCCGGCAACACGCGAATGAGCTTCGAGAAGCTCACCTTCGAGAAGCCGATTCCCATCTCGCCCACGATCTCGCTCGACCGCGAGCGGTGCATCCTCTGCTACCGCTGCACGCGCTTCAGCGAGAGCGTCTCGGAGGACGGGCAGCTCGTCGCCGCCAATCGCGGCGCGCTGTCGGTGATCACGACCTTCGAGGATCTGCCGTACACGGGAGCCTTCACCGGCAACGTGACCGAGCTCTGCCCGGTGGGCGCCCTGCTGCCGACGCAGTACCGCTTCGAGGGCCGGCCGTGGGAGATCGTCGATGTGCCGACGGTCTGCGGCCTCTGTCCGGTCGGCTGCAACATCCACGCGACCGTGCGCGAGGGGAAGGTCAAGCGGATCCTCTCCCGCAACCACCCCGAGATCGACGAGGGCTGGATCTGCGACAAGGGCCGCTTCGCGTACACGCACCTGCGCGCCGAGGACCGGCTGACGGAGCCGTTGCAGCGTGTCCGCCGGCACGGCCTCGAGCCGGTGTCCTGGGAGCAGGCGCTGGAGGAGGCGGAGCGGCTGCTGCGCGCTGCGCGCGGCCGCGTCGTCACGGTGCTCTCGGGCTCGGAGACGGTCGAGCAGGCGTATGCGCTCGGGAAGCTGCTGCGGGTCGGCCTCGACTCGCACCAGGCGACGCTGCCCGAGGAGATCTCGGGCGCGCTGGACGCGTACCGGCTGCCGCTCTCCGCGATCCGCGACGCCGACGCCGTCGTCGTGCTCGGCGACGTGCCGGTGGTCGAGCGCGCGCCGATCGTCGACCTCTGGATCAGGGCGGCGCGCCGCAACGGCGCGCGGATCCTCGATTCCGTGGACGACATCGGCGAAGCCGAGCGCGTCGTCCTCGTCTGGTCGGGTCCCGGCGGTCGTGGCGGCGCGAGCGTCGCGAAGCTCGCGGAGAAGCTCGGCCTCGCCGACCGCGAGGGCTGTGGCGCCTTCTACCTGCCCGAGACGCCTAACGGCCGTGGGGTCGCCGACGCCTGGGCCGCCTGCTGCGACGAGGAGAGCGAGGCGGCCGACTCGATCGGGCTGCTAGTCGTCTCGGGAGACGAGGCCGCGGCTGACGAGAACGTCCGCGCGCTCGCCGAGCAGGCGGAGGCGACGATCGTGCTCTCGATGTACGGCGGCCTCGCGTCCGGCTGGGCCGATCTCATCCTGCCCGGGACGAGCTACCTCGAGCGCGACGGCTCCTTCGTCAATCTCGAAGGCCGCCTGCAGCGGCTGCGTCGCACGGTCGAGCCGCCGTGTCCCGACGAGCTCGAATGGATCTCGCAGCTCGCGGCGCGGTTCGGCGTCGACGTGGCCCCGTACGCAGCAGGCGTTTTTGCCGAGGTCTCGGAGCGTGTCTACGGCGGCCTCGCGTTCGGCGAGGTCGGCGAGCGGGCTCCGCTGCGCGGCTACCCCGAGGCGCAGGAGCGCGTGTCGAGCCGGCCGCTGCCCGAGCCGCAGCAGAAGGCCAGGCGCGGCGAGATCCGCCTCGTCGCCTACAAGCCGCTCTTCTCCGGAGCCGCCGTCGAGCGCGTCACCGAGCTTCAGTTCCAGCGCCCGCAGCCCGAGCTCGAGCTCTCGGCCGACGACGCGCGCAGGCGCAGGATCGCGACCGGCGACCTGGTCACGGTCGGCTCG
>DATEPQ010000119.1:0-5553 GCA_035273125.1 Gaiellaceae bacterium | reverse complement strand
GCACGCCGCGTACTTCCCGGTATGACGTCGACCGCCGTGCGGGAGGAGCGCAAGGTCGTAACGGCGCTCTTCGCCGACGTCGTCGGCTCGACCGCGCTCGCCGAGCGTCTCGAGCCCGAGGACGTCAAACTCGTCGTCGGGGAGGCGGTCGCTCGGATCGTCGGCGAGGTCGAGTCGCTCGGCGGGCACGTCAAGGATCTCGCCGGCGACGGCGTGCTGGCTTTCTTCGGCGCGCCCACCACCCGGGAGGACGACGCCGAGCGAGCCGTTCGCTGCGCCCTCCGAGTCGTCGCCGAGATGGACGAGTACGCCCGCGAGGTGCGGCGTGGCTGGGGCGCCGAGGGCTTCGGCGTCCGGGTCGGAGCAGCGACCGGTACCGTCGTCGTCGGGGAGCTCGGCGGCGGCTCGCGAGTCGAGTACGCGGCGTTCGGAGACACCGTCAACGTTGCTGCACGGCTGCAGTCCGCGGCCGAGCCGGGATCGGTGCTCGTCGACGAATCGACGCACCGCGCAGTGGAAGGCCTGTTCGAGTGGGGCGACGTGCGCGAGCTGGACCTCAAGGGGAAGAGCGAGCCGGTCGCCGCCTGGCCGGTCGTCGGTGTCGCGGCTGCGGGACGGACCCGCGGCCTGCCGGGAGTCGAGACGCGGCTGGTCGGGCGCTCCCGCGAGCTCGGTCTCGGGAGGGAAGCGCTCGAGGCCCTGCGAGCAGGCCGCGGGGGGATCCTCGTCGTCGCGGGAGATGCCGGAATCGGCAAGACCCGCCTGCTCGACGAGCTCCGCGCGCTTGCGGAAGCCGAAGGGAGCTGCTGGCTCGAGGGACGCTGCGTCTCGTACGGCGAATCGCTGCCCTACTGGCCGTTCCGGGACATGCTGCGCGGCGAGTGGATCGGAGCCGGAGCAGAGGAGCCGGAGCTGCGGGTGCGGGTCGGCCTGCGCCGCCGTCTCGACCAGCTCTTCGACGGGAGTGCCGACGAGCTCTACCCGTACCTCGGCGGCCTGCTGGAGGTCGCGCTCGAGAGCGAGGCTGCGGCCCGCACCGCCGAGCTCTCGCCGGAGGCCCTGCAGTGGCGGACGTTCGAGGTCGTCGGCCAGCTCTTCGCCCGGCTCTCGGAGACGACGCCGCTGGTGCTGGCGCTCGAGGATCTCCACTGGGCCGATCCGACCTCGGTGCTCCTGCTCGAGCAGCTGCTTTCGCTTGCCGAGGAGGCCCCGGTGCTGCTCGTTCTCTCCCTCCGGCCCGAGCGCGACCACCCCTCGTGGGGTCTGCGCGAGCACGCCGGCCGCGAGTTCCCCCATCTGCTTCGCGAGATCGACCTCGGCCCGCTGGGGGACGCCGACGGCGAGCTGCTCGCCGCCCTCGTGGCCCCGGCGACGCTGCCGGCCGAGCTCGAGCGCCGAGTCCTCGAGGCAGCGGACGGCAATCCATTCTTTCTCGAGGAGCTGGTCCGCTCCCTTGCGGACGTGGGCGCACTCGTCCGCACCGACGACGGCTGGCGGTTCGACCACGCCGTCACGGTCGAGGTGCCGCCCACCGTCGAGAAGGCGATCCTCGCGCGGCTGGACCGGCTCTCGTCCGAAGCCCGCGATCTCGTCACGGCGGCCTCCGCCCTCGGCCGCACCTTCGCGCTGCCGCTGCTCGAAGGCCTGCTCGGCGAGGTCTCGGCAGACTCGCTCCACGAGCTGCAGCGGCTGGGTCTGCTGCGCCAGAGCCGGCGGTGGCCGCAGCCCGAGTTCCGCTTCCGCCACGCGCTGATCCAGGAGACCGCGTACCGGACGCTGCTCGCCGAGCAGCGGAAGCGCCTGCACCGCCGGGCGGCGGAGTGGCTCGAGGAGCGGTACGCGGAACGCGACTCCGAGGCACTCGGCCTGCTTGCGCACCACTGGCTGCGCGCCGAAGACGAGGAGAAGGCCGCCGACTATCTCCTGCGTGCCGGCGACAAGGCGCGCCTCGAGTACGCGCTCGATGAGGCGATCGAGCACTACCGCGACCTGCTGCCGCTGCTGGAGCGGCGCGGCGAGCGACAGGAGATTGCCCTTGTGCTCTTCAAGCTGGCCCTCGCGCTCCACACCTCCCTCCGCTTCGCCGAGGCGAACGAGGCGTATCAGCGTGCGTTCGGGCACTGGACGCCGCCCGAGCCGCGCAAAGCGACCGAGCGGCTGCGCGTCGCCACAAGCTTCCTGCCGAACGATCTCGACCCGAAGAGCGCAATCGCGTGGCCGAACATCCAGGCCTGCATGCAGCTCTTCGATCGGCTCGTCGAGGCGTGGCCCGAGCGGACGATCGTCCCGTCGCTCGCCGAGCGTTGGGAGATCTCGGACGACGGTCTTCGCTACGTCTTCCATCTGCGGGACGGCCTGACGTGGTCCGACGGGACGCCGCTCACCGCGCACGATGTGGAGTTCGGCATCAAGCGGGTGCTCGATCCCGAGAGCCCCGGCTCGTCTGTCGCGATCTACTTCGCCCTCGAGAACGGGGAGGACACGTACCTCGGCCGCAACACCGACTGGGACGCGGTTGGGGTGCGGGCGCTCGACGATGGGACGGTGGAATTCCGGCTCAGCGCGCCGGCTCCGTACTTCATGAGCGTCATGAACCGGCCCGACGGCGGGCCGCAGCCACGGCACGCCATCGAGGGCGTCGCGGACGCACGGGTCGTCAGCGGCGCGTTCGAGGTGGCCGAGCGAACCGACGAGCGGCTCGTGCTGCGACGGCGGTCCGAGCGCCCCGGCAACGTCGCCGAGGTCGAGCTCGTTCGGCGGGAGCTGGGCGATTCCGTCGCTGACTACGAGCGCGGCGAGGTCGATCTCGTCCCCATTCGCTACACGCCGGTGTACGCCGATCTCATGCCGGAGCCTCTCCACGAGGACGTTCGCCTCGGCGGCGCCGCCTGGTCCGGGTACATCCGCTTCGATCACACCGATCCGGTGACGGGCAACGTCGACCTCCGGCGAGCGCTCGCACATGCCGTCGACCGTGACGCCCTCGCAGCGGCCTGCCCCGCGAACGTCGTCGCCGCGACGGGTGGCGTGGTGCCTCCTGCGCTGCAGGGTCACACGCCGGACATCGCACTCCGCTACGACCCGGAGCTCGCTCGCGAATGCCTGGAACGGTCGGGCTTCGAGGGCGAGCTCGAGCTCAGCGGGCTACCCATGTGGGATCCGATCGTCGAGACGATCGCCGCCTCGTGGGAAACGGCGCTGGGCCGTGTAGTCAGCCTGCGGCTCGGCTCGGCCGAGGGGCGCGTCCGGATCACGGGCTGGCTTCCGGGATATCCGGACCCGGAGTACTTCCTCCGGCTCCTCTTCCAGTCGACGAGCCGCACGAACGAGGGCGGGTTCGCCGATCCGGTCTTCGACGAGCTGATCGAGGCCGCGCGGCAGGAGCGCAGCGACCGCGGTCGCCTGGACCGATTCCACGAGGCCGATCGTTACGCAGTCGCCGAGCGAGTCGCCGTGATCCCGCTCGTCTACGGCCGCAGCACGGCGTTCGTGCGGCCGGACGTGCGCGGCTGGTGGGAGTTCGGCAAGAGCTCGGCGAACTTCGCCGATCTCGTCGTCGAGCGGCCATCCGGCTGAGGTAGGCTCCGGCCGTGCTCGCCGCCGTCCTCCACCTGCTCTTCGCCGAGGAGACGGCCGCCCAGGAAGGCAGCAAGGTCGTGCTCCTGATGCTGGCCACCGGCGGCGTGTTCGTCTGCGTGATCGCTCTCGGCGAGCTCGCCCACTGGCGCGCGAAGCGCCGCCGCGAGCCCGAAGCCTAGGCCGGCACCGGCTCGCCGAAGAACTCCGCGACGGGCACCGTCCCCGCGACCGTGCCGAGGAACCGGCTCGTCCGCTCGGGGTCGTCTCTCAGAGACGCGAGCAGCTCCTGCTGCTGGGGCGGAGGCGGGGCCAGCGAGGCCAGCTCGTACGTGAGCTCGTACATCGGTCGCGTCTCTTCGTTGCGCGCACGCTCGTAGTCGGCCAGCGCAACGTCGAGGGGCCGCGTGCCCCCGAAACCGGTGGCGAGGGCAGCGGCGAGCAGCTCGGCGTCCCGGAAGGCGTCCGTGATGCCCTGGGCCGTGATCGGGTCCTTGTGGTACCCGGCGTCCCCGACGAGAGCCCAGCCCGGCCCGTACGGCTTCCGGTAGTAGAAGGGGAGGTCGGCGCTCCCGTAGAAGCGGTCGACGCGCTTTCCGGCCGCGAGTCTCTCGGCGAGTGAGGGAGCGAGCGCGACGGCCTCGAGGAAGCTCGTCTCGATGTCGTGCCGCACCGCCTTGAACTCTTCGCGCGGCCAGAAGGCGACGACGATCTGGAGGCCGTCGTTCGTCGGGCCGGAGATGATCATCCGGCCGGCGCGCGGGTGGAGCTCGGCGCCTTGACCCTGCGCGCCCGCCCAGTAGCTGTAGTAGGCGCACGTCCTGCCAGTGCGCGTCTCGTACTCCGGCGCCCGCACCGCGCGGGCCACCAAGGAGTTGCGTCCGTCCGCGCCGATCACGACCCGAGCGCGCTCCTCGGAGCCCTGCGCGCGGATGCCGACCACGACGCCGTCCTCGAAGAGGAGCTCGTCGACCGCGACACCGGTGCGGATCTCTGCGCCGGCCTCGGACGCGGCTTCGAGCAGGAGCGCGTCCAGCACCGTACGCCGTGGGCAGTAGCCCTCGAGAATCCCGTCGCTCGCCGGCGGAGCGGCGCGCAACGCGAACGGTCCGACGTCGAACGTCATCTCGGTGACCGGCGGGCAACCCGTCTCGACGAGCCGCTCGAGCAGTCCCCAGCTGCGCAGGCGAGCGATGCCCGGCTGGTGAATGTAGTGCGTCGAGAGCGTGTCGCTCGGGAAGCTCGCCCGGTCGACGAGCAGCACCCGGTGACCCTTGCGGGCGAGGAGCATCGCGGTGGGAGAACCTGCTGCGCGCGCTCCGACGATGATGGCGTCGTACATCTGAACCCTCCTGGGCTATAAACTACGGAACGTAGTTAAATAAACTACGAAACACAGTTTTGTCAAGAGGCGATCTCACTCTGTTCTCCTACGAGCTCCTCGGCCTGGTGGGACGGGGCGGCGCCAGCGCCCACGACCTCCGCCAGATGGAGCGAAAGGGCCGCATCGTCGACTGGGCCGGCGAGAGCCAGTACTACGCCGAGCCCAAGCGGCTGGCGCGGCTCGGCTACCTCGAGGCGCGCAGGGAGCCGGGCAAGACACGCGAGCGCACCGTCTACACGTTGACCGAGAAGGGAGTCGCGGCGCTGCGCGAATGGGGTCGGACCCCGCTGCGCTTCACGCCCCTCAAGACCGAGGTGGCGGCGCGGCTCCTCGCCGCGGACCTCATCGGCGACGAGCCGACCCGCGAGAGTTTCGCGACGTTGCGGGACGACCTCGCCGACCTGCGCGAGCGCATCCACGACATGACGGTCTCGGCACCGACGCTGCCTCACCGCACGAAGTACCTCCTGCTCGCTGCGCGTTTCTTCGGGCGGATCGTCGACGTGTACGAGGAGCTCGTCGACGAGGTCGAGCGCGAGCTGGGATCCGGCTGACCGTAGACTCGGCGCCGTGCCCGTGAAGGATCTCCGCGA
>DATEPQ010000118.1:0-10013 GCA_035273125.1 Gaiellaceae bacterium | reverse complement strand
ACCGCTGGGAGGGACATGAGGGCGCGGCGCGCTTCTACACGCAGCTCCTGACCGCCTTCCCCGACATCCGCTTCGACCTGACCGACATCGTCATCGGCCCGCAGGGCGTGTGCGAGGAGGCGAACGTCTCGGCCACCCACGAGGCGGAGTGGCTCGGCGTCGAGGCGACCGGCGAGCGACTCGAATGGAAGGTCCTGATCTGGTTCCCGTGGGATCCCGAGCAGTGCCTGTTCCGCGGCGAGAAGGTCTACACCTTCGGGATCGAACTGCCTACTGCCTAGGGCACGACGGCGCGCGCCGCTTCTACACCGAGCTGCTCACCGCCTTCCCGGACATCCGCTTCGACCTGACCGACATCGTGATCGGACCGCAAGGCGTGTGCGAGGAAGCCGACGTCTCGGCCACGCAGCAGGCGCCGTGGCTCGGCGAGCCGCCGAGGGAGGGCCGGCTCGGGTGGAAGGTCCTGATCTGGTTCCCGTGGGACCCAGAGCAGCGGCTCTTCCGCGGCGAGAAGGTCTACACCTTCGGGATCGAGCTGCCGCCGGCGGCTTAGAGCTCGTTTCGGAACGATCACGCGTCGACCGGGTGCGATGGTCGAGTGCGAGACGAGGACGCAGGGAGCGCGAACAGCAGCGCTATTCGCGCGACCGAGGACGATGGATCGTGCCGACCAGCGCGGCCGGGCGGCCCATGCTTCATTTCGAAACGAGCTCTTAAGGCAGAACGAGCTTCTCGCCGGGCACGATCGTCGCCGAGGCGAGGTGGTTCCGCTGCTGGAGCTCCCAGACGCCCTGCCGCGGATCGCCGGCGTACGTCCGTTGCGCGACCGACCACAGCGTGTCGCCTGGCCGCACGACGTACGTGCGCTTGGGCCCGGCACCGCTCGACCCGTGGGCCGCGAGCCCGACGGCGACGGCCGCCACGCACACGAGGATCAGGAGCTTCCCGAACATCTGTTCGCATCCTAGACGAACAGGTGTTCGGTTGTCAAGAAAGCGGGATCAACTCGGGTCTGATTGCGCCGTGGGCCACCTCGAGGACGAGCATCGTGTGCGACGGCGCCCGCCGCCGCTCGGTCGGCGAGCCCGGGTTGAGGATCCAGGTCTCCCCCACACGCGCGACCTGCGGCTCGTGGGTATGGCCGTAGACGACGGCGGCACAGCCCGGGAACCGGGCCGCGAGCCGCTCCTCGCGCCCTGCACGCGGCCCCGCGTCGTGGGTCATGCCGATCGAGAGCCCACCCGCCTCGACCACGAGCGTTCCGGGCAACCGATCTCGCAGCGCGGCGTCGTCCATGTTGCCGTGGACGGCGTGCACCGGCGGCCCGAGCGTCCCGAGCTCGTCGAGGACGGCGACCGCCGTGAGATCGCCGGCGTGGAGGATCAGATCGGCAGCCCGGAGTCGGTCGAGACACGATTCCGGGATCCGGCGCGTCCCGCGCGGCAGGTGCGTGTCGGAGATGACGGCGACGATCACCGCGCCGCAAGCACCGCGTTGACGAGCTTCGCTGCCCCGAAGCGCACAGGGTCGTCCGCAGGCAGCCCTGTCTCGGCTTCCGCCGCGGCCACTGCGGCGCGGGCCTCGGCCTCCCCGAGCGCGCGCGTGTTGAGCGCCACCGCGGCGACGCGCGCCGGGCGAACGGGCAACGCCATCCGCTCGTGCAGGTCGACGAGCTCGCGGAGCGGCGGGATCGGGTGCGGCCCGCCGCCGGCGCCCTCGATCTCGGTGCGGCCGGCTTCGTGGCAGAGCACGAGCAGGTGCGGGACGCTCCCGTGGTAGAGGCCGAGCGCGACCCCGGAGTAGACCGGGTGCAGGAGCGAGCCCTGGCCCTCGACCCAGAGGAGCTCGCCGCCGCGGGCGCGGCCCTCGACCACGAGGCGTTCCGCCGCCCCCGCGACGAAGTCGGCCACCACGGCGTCGACCGCGATCCCCCACCCCGCGATCACCATTCCGGTCTGTCCGGTCGGGACGAAGACCGACCGGAGGCCGCGGCGCCTCGCCTCGAGGTCGAGCTCGAGCGAGACGGTCATCTTCCCGATCGCGCAGTCGGACCCGACCGTGAGGACGATCGTCGCGTCCACCGAGAGGTTCTCCCCGGTCGCCGTCGAGAGCGCCGCGGGCGCGCGTCGCAGGTCGTGCAGCTCGACGCCCCGGTCCGCAGCGAGCGCCCGCAGCTCGGGATCGTCGCCGAGGAAGACGTGGAGGCCGTTCTCGACGTCGAGCCCCTGCTCGACGCAGGCTTGGAGGATCGCGATCCACTCCGGCGGGAAGCGGCCGCCCTGCGTCGCCACGCCGACGAGCGCCGTCGTCGGCCCGAGCGCCTCCGCCTCCCCGACGTTGCCGACCACGGGGACGCCCTCCTCCGTCTCGCCGGCACGGGTCGAGTCGAGGATCGCGACGACGTCGTCCCGCCGGTAACGGAGCACGCCGCGCATCGTCTTCCCGTAGTGCGGGTCGCCGGAGAAGCCCTCAGCGAGCAGCAGATACCGCGTGGACACCGAGCCCCGGTTCCTCCGGTGGAAGCTGGACGCCGTCGACGAACGGGACGCCCGGCCACGGGTCGTGCGCGAGCAGGAGGTTGCCGTCGAGATCGACGTGGTCGAAGAGGGACGCCACCTGCGCGCCGGCCGAGATGCCGAGCCCGGACTCGACCATGCAGCCGAGCATGCAGCCGAGCCCGAGCGCGCGGGCGGCGTGCACCATCCGCACCGCCTCGCGAATCCCGCCCGACTTCGCGAGCTTGACGTTGATCCCATGCGCGCGCTCCGCACACGACGCGACGTCCGCGAGCGTGTGACAGTCCTCGTCCACGTAGATCGGGAGCGGCGACTGCGCCTTGAGCTCGGGGCCGCCCGGGTCGCCGGCAGGCAGCGGCTGCTCGCAGTACTCGACGCCCAGCTCGGCGAGCGCGGGCAGCGACTCGACGGCTTCCTCGAGGCTCCACGCCTCGTTGACGTCGGCCTGCAGCGGGAGGTCACCGGCGACGCTGCGGACGGCACGGACGCGCTCGACGTCGAGGCCGTCGCGGCCGCCGAGCTTGAGCTTGAGACGCCGGAAGCGGTCGAGCGCCTTCTCTGCGCGGCGGGCCATGTCGTCGGGATCGCCGAGCCACACCGTCCAGCTGGTCGGCGGGCCGGTGCGGCGCAGCCCGAGGAGCCGCCAGACGGGCTGGCCGAGCAGCTTTCCCTGCAGGTCGTGGAGCGCCGCGTCGAAGGCCGCGCGGGCCGCGAACTCGCGCGCGGGCAACCCCTCCATCACCTCCTCGAGCGCGAACGGATCGTCCCCCAGCAGCTCCGCGTGCTCCTCGATGTACGCCTGTGCCGACCCGACCGACTCCTCGTAGCGACCGATCGGCTGCGCCTCGCCGAACCCCGACACACCCGAATGCCGCAGCTCGACGACCAGGACGTCCTCGCTGTCCCGTGCGCTGCGCGAGATGACGAACGTCTCCGCCAGCTCGAGCGTGCCGATCCGCGCGGAGACCTCCACAGCCGGAACGTACCAACGCCCGACCGCCGGTAGACTGGCCCCGCCCCGGCGCCAGTAGCTCAGGGGATAGAGCGCGCGCCTCCGGAGCGCGAGGTCGCAGGTTCGATTCCTGCCTGGCGCATCGACTGAGGACGGCTAGCGCTGTCTCGGCGGGCGGATCGCCTCGGCGATGCCGTCGCCGACCAGATTCGTGCAGACCAGGATCACGAGGAGCACTCCGGCCGGGCAGCCCCACGACCACCAACCCTGGCCCAGCGCGAAGACGTTGGCCTGACCCTCGCCGATCAGGTTCCCGAGCGTGTTCTGCGTCGCCGTGGAGACGCCGAGCCGGAAGAAGTCGAGTGTGGCCTCGAGCACGAACACCTGGGCGAGCAGCGAGGTCGCGGCGATGATGATCGTCCCGCTGGCCGTCGGCAGCAGGTGGCGCAGGAAGATTCGGCGGTCCGTGGCTCCGAGCGACAGCGCCGCCTGCACGAACTCCCGCTCGCGAATCGAGGAGATCTCCGCTCGCACGACGCGCGCTACCGGGATCCAGAGGAAGATCGTGAGGGCGAACGTCGCCTTCCAGGCCGTCACGGGAGTGAAGTACGTGTAGACGGCGAGGAAGACCACGATGAGCGGAAAGACTCCTAGCAGGTCGGTCACGCGCATGATCGCGACGTCGAGCCAGCCGCCTCGGTAGCCGGCGATGCTGCCGAGCGCGACCGCGATGAGCGTCGCCAGCACGGTCGCCGCCAGAGCCGTGATCTCGCTCGTATGGAGCCCGTAGAGCGTGCGCACGAGAATGCTCTCCCCGATCGCGTCGGTGCCGAAGAGATTCCAGCTCCTGACGGTCGGCGGATGGTTGCGCCACTCGTCGGTGAGGTGCACCAGCGGATGGGACACGAAGTGCGTACCGAGCCCACCCACGAGGAAGATGGCGACCAGGATGAGGCCGGAGGTCATCGCCACCGGCTGCCTCGTCAGGCGCCGCCAGGCGCTCGGCCTGACGAATCGGCGCTCGACGACTATTTCCGCGGCCGCCGCCGTCTGCGAAAGGCCCGACACCTCAGTCGAGCCTCGTCCGGGGGTCGAACAGCGCGAGGAGCATCTCGCCGAGCAGGGAGGCGGCGAGCATCACCCCGGCGGCGAAGAGCAGCATCAGCTGGAGCTCGTACGTGTCGACTGGGGTATTCCCGTCGGCGTCCAGCGCGAGCAGGCCGATGAAGAGCGTGCCGAGCCCGCGGAGCTGGAAGATCACGTCGACGACCAGCGCCCCGCCGAAGAGGACGCCGATGTCCGAGACGACGGCCGGCACGAACGCGACGAAGGCGTTCCTGAGGGCGTGACGCATGACGACGAGGCGCTCGGGAAGCCCCTTGGCGCGCGCGACCGTGACGAACGGGGCGTCGAGCGCGTCGACCACCGAGTTGCGGAGGTAGCGGGCGTTCAGACCGATGAACCCGAGCGCGAGCGCCAGCGCCGGAAGCAGCAGGTGGTAGATCACCTGCCCGACGTGCGTCAGTCCGTGCCCCCCCGCGGGGCACTGGAAGTTGTGCGGGTCGATTCCCTGTCCGTTCGGGCACTCGCCGGCCCAGCCGATGTACGGGAACCAGCCCGTCCCCCACCCGCCCGGGATCCGGCCGAAGCCCTGCTGGAAGAGGATGGCGACCACGAACACCGGCACGGCCCACGCGACGTAGGTTGCGATTCGCACCGTGTAGTCGACGACCGAGCCGCGCAACGAGGCGGCGAGGCAGCCAAGGGGGATCGCGATGACGACGACGATGACGAGCGTGAGCGCGAGCAGCAGCATCGTCCGCCCGAACGCGTGACCCACCGTCGAGACCAGATGGCCGCCGAGCAGGCCGTCGTTGAGGCTGCGGCCGCTCGGGATGCCCCGTAGCCACGTCCAGTAGCTGTGGAGCATCGGCGTCTCGCTCAGCGGCAGAAACTTCGCGGCGAAGAAGAAGAAGCTCCCGGACAGCGCCACGAACATGGCGAGTAAGCCGAGCGCGAGCCGCCGCAGGATGAAGGCCCCCATCCCCTCCATTTTGTTGCTTCGGGAGCCGGACCGCAAAATCCGTCTTGCGGGTGGCGACTAGCCTCACCGGCTGTGCGCGGCTACCTCCGTAGCCTCGATCCGCGGCTGCCGCGGGACGTCTACGTGCTCGAGCTGGGCGCGCTCGTCAACGCGTTCGGGAACGGCGTCGTGCTTCCGTTCCTGCTCATCTACCTCCACAACGTGCGCGGAATTCCGTTCGGGCTGGCCGGGACTGCCGCCGCGGTGCAGTCGGCCGTAGCGCTCGCGAGCGGCTTTCTCGGCGGCACGCTCTCCGACCGCGTCGGCCCGAAGCGCGTGCTGCTCGGGTCGCTCGCGGTGATGACGGTCGCCTTCGCGCTCATGCCGCTGATCCGGACCGCGGGGCACGCCTTCGCGATCTACACGCTCTGGGGGATCGGCAGCGGCTCCTTCTGGCCGTCCCAGTCCGCCCTGCTCGCGGGCCTCACGCCGGCCGCTCGGCGCGCACCCGCGTACGGCCTGCAGCGGCTGGCGATGAACGTCGGCGTCGCGCTCGGCGGCGTCGGCGCTGGGCTGATCGCCTCGGTCGCGCATCCGGGCACCTTTACCGTCCTCTTCGCGGTCGACTGCGTGACCTTCCTCGGCTACATGGTCGTGCTCGCCCGGGTCCGGGCGCCCGCGCTGCACGAGGGACGGCTCGGCGGGAGCTGGCGCGCCGTGCTCCGCGACCGGGTCTTCACGGCCTACACGCTCCTCAACGCCGCCTTCATGACGGCCGCGATCTCGCTCGTCGTCGAGCTGCTGCCCGCGTTCGGCAAGAACATCGCCGGGATCAGCGAGAAGGAGGTCGGGATCGTGTTCGCGCTCGACGCGGTCGGGGTCGCCGTCCTCCAGCTCCCGGTCGTGAAGCTCTCGGAGGGACGAAGCCGGATGCGCGGCCTCGCGCTGATGGGGATGCTGTGGGCGGCGACACTGCTCGCCGTGTGGGCCGCGGGTTCGTGGACGCGTGCCACCGCCGCCTTCGGGATCCTCGCCGGCGCAGCGCTCGTGTTCGCGATCGGTGAGTGCCTCCACGGGGCGATTCACGCCCCGCTCAGCGTCGACCTCGCGCCGCCACAGCTCGTCGGCCGCTACACCGCTGCCGCGAGCATCTCGTGGCAGATCGGCTGGATCGTCGGCCCTGCCGCCGGCGGGTTCCTGCTCCAGCACCGGCCGCTCCTGCTCTGGCCGATCGCGGCGGGGATCAACCTGGCGTGCGCAGCGGTCTCCCTGGCTCTCGAGCCTCGACTGCCGGAGGCGGTTCGCCTGACGCCGCGCGAAGAGTCCGCCTCGGTGTTGCCAATTGCGGCGAGCGGGTAGCATTCCCTGGCCATGGCAGCGACCGTCGACCCCCTCAGTACCGATGCCCAGCCTGCCGCGGATCCGTTCGCGCCGCGCCGCACCCGGTCTCCCGGTCGTCGAGACGCGGCCAGGGCCGGCTGAGCTCCAGGCCGGCGGCGTCACCTGGGTCCACCTGCTCTCGCCGACCGCCGGTGAGGCGCAGCTCCTCGCAAGCCGCTTCGGCTGGCATCCGCTCGACATCGAGGACGTCCTCTCCCGGCGCCAGCGGCCCAAGGTCGACGTCTACACGCACGACGACACCCGCGACGGCGGCTACCTCTTCACCGTCCTCCACTTCCCGGTCTACGACGCGGCAGTGGGCCGCCTCAACGCCGGCGAGCTCGACGCCTTCATCGGGCCGGACTACCTCGTCACGTTGCCGGCGACCGAGCTGCGCCCGGTCAGCCTGCTGTTCCGCCGGGCGGAGGAGAGTGAGGAGTTCCGCGACCAGCTCCTCTCCCGCGGGTCGGGGCGCCTCTTCTACGAGGTGCTCGACGACCTCTACGACTACTGCTTCCCGATCCTCGACAAGATCGGCTTCAAGCTCGAGCAGGTCGACGAGTCGATCGGCGAGGGCGAGGGCGCGAAGGAGCTCGTCCGCGACATCCACCGCGTCAAGCAGGAGATCATCTCCTACCGCAAGATCATCAAGCCGCAGCGGCCGACGCTGCGCCAGCTCGACCGCTCGATCGAGCGGTTCCTCTCGGAGGAGCTCGAGGACTACTTCGACGACCTCGTCGACGCGAGCGAGCGGATCTGGGACCTGCTCGACAACTACAAGGAAGTCGTGGAGGCGCTCGAGGACACGAACGAGTCGCTGATCTCACACCAGCAGAACGACATCCTCTACGTGCTCACGATCTTCAGCGTCGTGATGCTGCCGCTGACGTTCCTCACCGGCTTCTTCGGGATGAACGTCCACTTCCCCGGCTTTGACACGTGGGACGCGTTCTGGGCCAGCCTCGGACTGATGGCCGTCACCATCGTCGGCATGCTCGCCTTCTTCCGCTGGAAGCGCTGGCTCTAGACAGCTTCGAGGTACCGGCGCAGCCGGGAGGCGATGAACGGCGAGGGCTCGTAACCCGCGGCGGCGACCGCACGCTCGAGGTCGGCCTGGAGCTGGAGCCGGAAGGCGGCGTCCTGCTCGGCACGCGCGACGATCTCGTCGAGCATCGCCCGCGCGGCCGGCAGCTCCTGTGCGGCGCGAACCCAGCCCTCGGGCGCAGGCGGCAGGAGGCGTAGCAGCCGGCCGATCCGTTCCTCGTCGAAACCGTTCATCTCTCTCAAGACGGGCGAGAGGCCCGAGTCCTTCCATCGGGTTCGAGAATCCGTCTGCAAAGCAAAAGGGCCCGGCATGAGCCGGGCCCTTCGAAGGTGGTGTTGGAGCCGCTCGCCTCAGCCGGCCCGGTTCCCGTGACCCTCGACCTCGTCGTCGGCCTCGTCCGTGAGGCCGGCGCGATTGCCGTGACCCTCGACCTCGTCGCTCGACTCGTCGGTCAGGCCGGCGCGGTTGCCGTGGCCCTCGACCTCGTCGCCCGACTCGTCGTTCAGGCCGTAATGCGATCCGTGAGCCTCGACCTCGTCGCCCGGCTCGTCGTTCGCGCCGTAATGGGATCCGCGCAGTTCGTCCGACATTTGTTGCTCCTCCTTTGGAAACCGTTTGCGCCTCGTTTTGGCGCTGTCGACTTTCTAGACGTGCCCGAGAGGACGAATCTTCCATCGGATCTTCAGGTCCTTCCGAGAAGCTGCGGGCGCGGAGTGTCCGCCGCCGGCAGCGGCGGCCTCCGAGCCCCGGCGGGGTCGCTCAGGCGGGCTCGTCGCCCGTGCCCGACACGGACTCGCCGGACGTCTCGGGCTGGGTCGCCGGCTCTGCCGGCATCGAAGCAGGCTCCGCGGCAGGCGGGGTCGCCGGCTCGGGAGCTGCGCTCGTGGACGAGTCGGACGATTCGGACGAGTCCGATCCCCCGAACAGGCGCTTCAACCAGTTGGTCATGCGCGCGATGCTACAAGGCGGGTCGGAAAGACGCGCTAGTAGCCTCCGCCGCATGGAGCGGCTGTGGGCGCCGTGGCGACTCGAGTACGTCCAGCACGCGGACGAGAACGACGAGTGCGTGTTCTGCCGCGCCGCCGCGCTGCCGGAGGACGAGCCGGAGCTCGTGATCCACCGCGGCGAGCTCGCTTTCGTGCTCCTCAACAAGTTTCCCTACGCCTCGGGGCATCTCATGGTCGCGCCGTACCGGCACGGCTCGGCGTTCGACGACCTCGGGGAGGAGGAGGCGCTCGAGACGCACCGGCTCGCCGTCGAGGCGATCGCGGCGCTGCAGGCCGTGTTCGCGCCGGAGGGTTTCAACGTCGGCTGGAACCTCGGCCGCGTCGCGGGTGCGGGCATCGTCGACCACGGTCACCTCCACGTCGTCCCGCGCTGGAACGGCGACACGAACTTCATGCCGGTGCTCGCCGACGTCAAGGTGATCCCCGAGCATCTGCTCGAGACCCGACGCAAGCTCGCAGACGCCTGGCCGTCACCCTAGGGTCCCGCCCACCCCGGCCGAACGGCCGGCGTCGAAAGACGGGGTCGGGGGTATGACGAGACCATGCTCGTCGACGTGGTTGCCGTGCTCGTGCTCGTGCTGATGGCGGCGGACGTCTTCCGCATGGTGTTCGTCGACACCGAGCCGGCCCGCCGGCACGACCGCTAGCGGTGGACCGCGGGTTGCGCCGAGATGTCTGACGAGACGCCCTGACCCGCCACACGAAGAGGATCCCGCCGTCGATGACGCAACCCGCGCCTGCGCGATCTTCACATCGCGGGTACGCAACGCAAAGCGGCAGGGCGTTCGGGTTTCGCAGCGGCGGGCGTGGGCGACGTGGCCGGATGGGAAGCGGACGACGGGGCTCGAACCCGCGACCCTTGGCTTGGGAAGCCAATGCTCTACCAACTGAGCTACGTCCGCCGGCTGCCGCGATTGTAGCCCGGCCATAATGGAACTCCAGACAGCGAGAAGCGAGACAGGGAGATTTCCATGCCGGACACCGAGCTGCACGAGACCGCGCGCGCGCTCGTCGCCGAGGGGAAGGGGATCCTCGCCGCCGACGAGAGCGACGGGACGATCAAGAAGCGCTTCGACACGATCGGGATCGA
>DATEPQ010000117.1:0-7484 GCA_035273125.1 Gaiellaceae bacterium | reverse complement strand
CTCCCTATCTCACCACTGAGCCCCACTTTATCCCACTGTGACCCACTTTGTCCAGGGGCAAGCCCGCCTGTCGGCAACGACTTTGGGTCGCAGCACCGCGTTTCTCGAGAGCTGTGGCCTACGCGTCGGTGCGCTCGGCGGCCCGCAGGCGGGCCGCGAGCGTGCGCAGCAGGGCGTGTGCGAGCGCCGGTTCGGCGCGCACGAGCTTCGTGAAACCGGACCGGTCGATCGTCAGGGCGAGCACCTCGCCGTCGGCGACGACGGCGGCCGAGCGGGGCGCGTCGTCGAGCAGGGCCATCTCGCCGAAGTAGTCCCCGGTTCCGAGACGACGGGACCGGCCATCGACGCGGATCACCTTCGCCTTGCCGTCGAGCAGCACGTAGAACGACCTGCCCGGGTCGCCGGTGCGAACGATGGTCGAGCCCGACGCGAAGCGCCGAATGCGGGCGAGCTTCGCGATCCGCCGCAGGTGGCGCTTCGGGAGCCCGTCGAACAGCGGCACCTCGGCGAGCGTGGCCAGCCAGTCGTGTCCCACCCGGTTCGGATCCTGCGGCGTCGGAAGCGCCGCGCGGGCGGCGGCGCCCGCTGCGAGCTGGCTCATGCGCTGACCCTACAGCGGTTTGGGTCCGGGTTCCATCTCGTCGGCTGCGAGCTGGTGCTCGTAGGCCCCGCGGCCGGTCAGCACCGCAGCCCCGCAACGCGCTCCCAGGGAAACCGCCTCGTCCACCGGCTTCCCCAGTGCGAGCCCGTACGTGAGCCCGGCGGCGAAGCAGTCGCCGCAGCCGTAGGCGTCGGAGACGGGGCCCGGCAACGGCGCCGCCCGGAACGGCCCGCCGGGACGGATCCAGCCGCCGAGCGCGCCGGCCGTCGTGACCACGATGCTCGGCTCCGGCTCGAGCTCGCCGGTCTCGAACCGTTCCGCAGCGTCCTCCCCACTCCCCACCAGCACGTCGATCTGCACCGACGCCCGGCGCAGCGTCGCGAGCTCGCGGGCCGTGGCGACGAGCACGGGAGCGTTACGCGCTGCGCGCAGTGCCGCGACGTCCCCGCTGACGAAGTAGACGGCATCACAGCGATGGAGCTCCTCCCAGGGCAGCGAGCCGTCCTCACCGGAGGGCAGGAGCTTGTTGCCGAGCACGGTGATCGTCCGCTCGCCGTCCTCGTCGACGTGCGTGAGGGCCCGGCGCTGCCTTCCGGGCGCGCCACCTGCGTGCACGGTGACGCCGCGGGCCTCGAGCTCGTCGCGCGAGCGGCGGCCGAGGTCGTCGTCGGCGAGCGCGGTGAAGAGGAGGCACGAGCCGCCGAGGTTCGCGAGCTGGACGGCGGCGACGGCGCCGCCGCCGGCGGGCTCCTCCCACGTCTCGAGCGCGTGCACGATCTCCCCGGGAGCGGGCGCATGCTCGACGCGCGCGAACTCGACCCACTCGACGTGTCCGACGACCGCGAGTCTCACTGGCTTTTCCTAAGGAGGGGGCTCGTGGGGGAACCATGGGTTCCCCCACGTTGGAGCCACTCGACGTGTCCGACGACCGCGAGCTTCATCACCTCACATCTTGAACCGCCGTTACGTTTGACTCGATGGTGAGCGGCATTCCTCCCTTCGAGCGGTTCTACGAGTGCCACAAGGGCGAGGTGCTCGCGTTCCTGCGGCGGCGGGCCGGACGCGACCGGGCCGACGACCTGTTCCAGGAGACGTTCCTGCGGGCGCTGCGCGCGTACGGCCGGCTCGAGCACGGCGAGCACCTGCGCGCGTGGGTCCTCACGATCGCCGCGAATGCGCTCGTCGACGCAGCACGCCGGGAGCGGCCCACCGCGGAGCTCGCGTTCGAGCCGGCGGGCGAGGACGAGCGCCCGGCCGTCGAGGAGCTCGCGCCGCTGACCGACGACCTGCCGCCCAAGGAGCGCGCAGCCGTCGTCCTCCGCTACGGCTACGACCTCGACTACGACACCATCGCCGCCGCCCTCGGCTCGAACGAGCAGGCGGCTCGGCAGGCGGCCTCCGCCGGAGTGCGGCGGCTGCGGAAGGAGAAGGAGCAGCGATGACCGCAGTCCCCACCGTTCTCGACCAGCGCTTCCGGACGGCCGCGGCCGCGTCCGGCGAGCTCGACGTCGCCTTCGACGTCCTCGACGACACGCCGGTGGGCCGGCTGCTCGTCGGCGTCTCGGACCGCGGACTGTGCCGCGTCGGCTTCGACCCGGAGCCCGAGGCGGAGCTCGAGCGGCTGGCCCGGCTCTTCGGCCCTCGCGTCCTGCGCTCGCCGAAGGCGCTCGATCGCGTGCACACCGAGCTCGACCAGTACTTCACAGGGCGCCGGCACGCCTTCGACCTCGAGCTCGACCTCCGCGCCACGCCGGGCTTCCACCGCCGCGTCCTCGTCGAGCTGAGCCGGGTCGAGTACGGGCACACGACGACCTACGGCGCGCTCGCCGCCCAGGTCGGCGCGCCGCGCGCGGCACGGGCGGTCGGCACGGTCATGAACCGGAACCCGCTCCCGATCGTCCTCCCGTGCCACCGCGTGGTGGGAGCGAACGGCAGCCTCACCGGCTACGGCGGCGGGCTCGACCGCAAGGAATGGCTGCTGCGGCTGGAAGGAGCGCTTCTCTAGCAATCTGCCCGGAGCCGGGCTGCGTAGTTCAGGTCATGCTCGGCAGAACAGCCCATCGGCTCGCGTGGCTCTCGCTCCTCGTGCTGCTCGCGCTCGCGCTCGCGGGCTGCAGCAACGGCGGGTACTAGACGGATTCCGCCGGCACGTGGCGGAGCTTGTAGCCCACGCCCCACACGTTGACGATCCAGCCAGGTAGCCCGGCGGCGGCCAGCTTGCGCCGGACCCGGGACGCGTGCGACTCGAGCGTCCGCGTGGGGACGTAGGTGCGGAAGCCCCACACGTCGCGGAGCAGCTGCTCGCGCGTGAAGACCCGGTCGGGATCCAGAGCGAGCTTCACGAGCAGCGAGTACTCCTTGGCCGACAGCTCCACCGCTCCCCCGCGCACCGTGACGCGGCGCGCGGCCCGGTCGATTGCGAGCGGCGGAACCTCCACGAGCTCGAAGCGCGGTGGGCAGCGCCGCAGCAGCGCGTGGATGCGCGCGAGCAGCTCCTCGTAGACGAACGGACGCGCCAGGCAATCGTCTGCTCGCGCCAGCGTCCGCACGCGCGCCGCTGGATCCGGGCTGCCGAGCACGATCACGGGGCAGTCCGGCACGATGCCGCGGTCGAGGGCTTCCGCGTCCCCGAGCACGAGGAGGTCGGGATCCGCGGCGCGGGGCAGCTGCTCGGCGCGCTCGCAGGAGACGACGTCGAAGCCGTCGTTGCGCAGCTGGCGCTCGAGGAAGCCGCGGACGGCGGGCTCCGGCTCGGCGAGGAGAAGCGCGGTCATGGCACTGAGGCTAGGTGCCGCACCGAGCCTCCGCCAGATGTCCTTTCGCGCGAAAGCGTGACGAACGGTCTACAGGCGTCCGGACCGGACGACGCCCCAGAGGAGCCAGATCGCGAGCACCGCAGAGAGCGCGAAGCCGAGCACGGAGATGACGTTCACACCGAGGACCTGCGGCCCGTGCGTGGCGAAGATCCCGATCATGCTCGAGCCGATCAGCCCGCCCACCACGATGAGCGCGACGACGAGTCGATTGAAGGCGACGTCGAGCTTCCCCATGAACTCGTCGAGGCCCTTGTGCACGAAGCCGACCTCGATCTGGCCGTCCCGGATCTCCTCCATGAAGTCGTGGAACTGGTGCGGCGCCTCCAGCAGGACCTGCGCGTAGCGGATCGCCTCCCGCCGGGTACGCCGCGCGACCCGGTGCGGGGCGAACCGCTCGAGCATCAGATCCCGCGCATAGGGCCGCGCGACCTCGAAGACGTTGAAGTCCGGATAGAGCTCCGCCCCGACGGAGCCGAGGGTGGCGATCGTGCGGTCGAGCAGGAGGAAGCGCGCCGGCAGGTGCAGGTTCAGCGAGTAGATGAGCTGGAAGCCCTCGCGGATGACCTGGATCGGGTCGACCTCGCTCAGGCTCGCGCCGTAGTAGCGGTAGTAGAGCTCGCGAATCTCGGAGAGGAACTCTCCCTCCCGCTCCTTCGGGTAGCGCACGCCGAGGTCGGCCAGGCGCTTCGGCAGCTGGTCGATGTTCTCGTTCGCGGCGTCGATGAAGAGGCCGGTCAGCTTCGACATGTCGTCGTCCGTGAGCGTCCCGACCGCTCCGAAGTCGACGAGCCCGATCGCCCCCGCCTGGGTGGGCAGGAGGATGTTCGCAGGGTGCGGATCGCCGTGGAAGAAGCCGTGGCGGAAGATCATCGTCATCCACGCCTCCGTGATCCGCAGCGCGATCTCGCGCCGCTCCTCGAGCGTCGTCGTGACGAGGTCGAGGTCGGCGAGCTGGATCCCGTCGATCCATTCGAGTGTCAGCACCCGCGGCCGCGTGTACTGCCAGTACACCTTCGGGACGCGGACGTGCGGATGGCCCGCGAAGTGGCGGTGGAAGTTCTCCGCGTTGCGTGCCTCCTGCCGGTAGTCGAGCTCCTTCCGGATCGACCGCGCGAACTCGTCCACGAGCTGGCGGGAGTCGACGAAGTCGAGCGCGCGGATCCGCTCGCGCGCGAGCCGCGCCGCCTGGTAGAGGAGTCCGAGGTCGGCTTCGATCTTCTGCGGCGCACCCGGCCGCTGCACCTTGACCGCGACCCGGCGCCCGTTCGGCAGGGTCGCGCGGTGCACCTGGCCGATCGAGGCGGCCGCGACGGGTGCGGGCTCGAAGTCCAGGAACAGCCGCTCGAGCGTGTTCCCGAGCTCCTCCTCGATCACGCGCTCGGCCTGCTCGAACGGGAACGGCCGCACGTCGTCCTGCAGCCCGCGCAGCTCGACCACGATGTCGGGCGGCACGACGTCCGGCCTCGTCGAGAGGAGCTGCCCGAACTTCACGAAGGTGGGGCCGAGCTCGTCGAGCACCTCGCGGAGGTGCTGGCCTCGCGCGGAGGAGGCGGCGCCGTGCTCGGCGGCGACGTCGGCGAGGCGCTCTTCCGCCGAGCGCCCCGGTAGGAGGTCGCTCAGCTTGTGCGCCTCGAAGAAGTAGCCGAAGCCGTGGCGCACCATGACCTGCGCGATCTCCGACAGGCGCCCGATGCTGCGGGTCGTGCTCATGAGAGAAGGCTACGCGGCGCGTCTGCCGGTGGCCAGGCGCCGCCGCCGTGTCCAGGGGCCGGCCGGAACGAGCAGGGACTCGGCATGGAGGTACGCGAGGCCGACCGCGGGCAGGTCACCGAGCCGCTCGACGCAGATGTAGCGACGCCGCCACTCGGGAAAGAACTTCCGGTTGAACGAGTAGAGGCGTTCGAGCTGGAAGACGTTGTCGGCGAGCAGGAGCCCACGCCGCACGACCCGGCGGGCAGACGTCGTCACCCGCTCCGGCGACAGGAAATCCGTCAGGGCGCAGAAGTTGAGGGACACCTCGCTCGCGCCTGTATCGCGCGCCCAGGCGAGCGTCTCGACCACGAGGAACTCGGTCAGGCCGTTCGGGGCATCGGGTCGGCGGCGCATCGCGCTCAGCGACCAGCCGCCGCCCGCCGGGGAGGGCGCGAGATGGAGGAAGCCGCCCACCCGGCCCTCTCCGTCCTCCGCGAGGGCGAGCACGGTGCCGGGGAAGTGGAGGTCGTCGATCGCCATCGAAAACCCGCGCTCCGGTTCGCCCCGCCGCCACGCGGCGGACACGTCCTCGAGTTCGGCTTCGAGTGTCGGCGGGACTTCGTCGGCCGGCGCAATGCGGAAGGAATACCCGGCCTTCTCGAGGCGGGAGACCGACTGCCGCACTTTCCGGATCGCCCGCCCCTCGAGTGAGAAGTCGCGCGGGCTGAGAACGGCCTCCTCGCCGATCGAGACGGCCTTGAGCCCGAGCGAGCGATAGCGAGCGAGGTGCTCGCCGGAGGCGCCGACGACCGCGAGCCTCCATCCGCGCGCACGGGCACGCTGCCGCAGCTCTCCGAGGAGGTGGACGATCTCCGCCTCGTCGCCGACCGGATCGCCGCTGACGAGGACGGTTCCCGCGACGACGCGGTAGGCGAGGAAGGCGCGGCGCGACGGCGAGAAGAGGTAGCTCTTGTCCCGGCGAAGGGCGAAGAAGGAAAGGCTGTCGCTCCCGTACGCGTCCACCAGCGCTCGCGCCGTCCGCCGCTCCCCCACCGTCTGCGCAACGGCGTGGCCGAACGGCCGCAGCCAGAAATAGAGGGCGAGGAAGCCGAAGACGACGGCAAGGCCGAGGAGCCCGTCGCCGGTGCGGTGCGAGAGCTCGATGCCGCGCAGCTCCGCTCCGCCTACGACGGCGGCGATGCCTGCAAGCGCCGCGCCGAGACCGAGCAGCGGCCGGACGCTCCCCGGGTCGCCGGGCACGTCGAAACGGCGCCTCCGATGGACGAGCGCAGCAACCAGAAGCAGCGAGACGGCCGCCTCCTCGAAGTCGAGCCCTTTCACGAGATGCGCGGCTGCCGACGCGACGACGACAGCAACCGCGAGCTGCCACGCGCGCCGGCGTCGCCGCGCGAGCGAGCGGGAGAGCCAGATCAGGCCGAGCCCGAAGGCAACGGTGAGCACCCGGGCGGCTTCCGGCCAGCCCGGCGGGAGGATGGCCTGGACGATCTCGACGCGACTCGCCGTCTCCGGCGTCAGCGCCGAAACGATCCCGATCACGCCGACGCCCGCCGCACCCCAGGCGAGGACCCTCTCCGCGCTGGGCAGGCGGGAAATCACGCGACGAGGGTACAAAGCGCTCATGAGGGAATTCGAAGAGCCTCTGGTCGCAAGGCCGGCCCGCTGGATGACCCTGCTCCTCGCGCTCGTGGCCGCCGCCCTCGTGCCGTGGACCCTCTACCTCACCTTCGTGCTGCCGTCCCGGCACGTCACGTTCCACTACGACCTGGCCTGGGTCGGCTTCGACGTCGCGCTCACGACCTCGTTCGCCGCCACCGCCTGGGCGGCGTTCCGCGGCTCGCAGTGGCTGGTCCCGCTCGCGGCCGTCACCGGGACGATGCTCGTCTGCGACGCGTGGTTCGACGTCGTCACCTCCCAGAGCGGCGGGGAGATGTGGGAAGCAGTCGCCGAGGCGGCGCTTGCGGAACTGCCGCTCGCCGCGCTCTGCGCGTTCATCGTCTACGACGCCGAGACCTTCCTCGCCGCGACCGTGAACCGGTTCAGGCGCTGAGAGCTACGCCGCGGGCGGAAGATCCGGCGGGCCCTCGAGGAGCTTCAGCCGGTGCTCGAGCTGCGCCACCCTGAGCTCGAGCTCGTCGAGTTCGTCGCGCGTCACGAGGTTCAGCTCGTCGGCGATCGCGCGCGCCGCCGAGAGCGCGGTCTCGGAAAAGCGTTCGCGGCTGCCGCGGACGCGGGCCGGCAGCTCGGCGAGCAACTCCTCGAGCGTGTCGAGGAGCAGCCGGCTGCTACCGCGCGCGGCCATGCGGCCTCGACCGCCGCCGCTGCCGCCGCTTCTCGCGGCGGGCGCTCGCCGTGGC
>DATEPQ010000116.1:0-4790 GCA_035273125.1 Gaiellaceae bacterium | reverse complement strand
ACGATCAGGAAGTAGTCGGAGAAGCCCATCTCCTTGATCGTCTTGAGCTCGAACTGGAGCCGCTCGCGCAGCTCCGGCGTCACCTTCCCGTAGCGCTTCTCGACGCCGCGGTCGCACAGCTCGACGAGGTACTCGAACGCGTCGCGGCCGTCGGGGGTCGGGAAGCGCGGGAGCAGGATCCGATCGAGCTCGATCTCGACGTGGCAGCGCTCGGCGACCTCGAGCGTCCGCCGCAGCGCGTCCTCCTGGCCCGGGAAGTCGGCCGCCATCTCCTCGGGCGTCTTGAAGTAGAAGTGGTCGGTCTCGAAGCGCCAGTGGCCGGGGTTCTTGAGCGAGTCGCCGGACTGGATGCAGAGCAACGCCTCGTGGGCGCGCGCGTCGGAGTGCCGCAGGTAGTGGACGTCGCCCGTCGCCACGAGCGGCAGGCCGCGCTCGTGCGCGAGCTCGACGAGCTGCGGGTTGATCCGCTGCTGGACCTCGAGGTGCGCGTTCTGCAGCTCGACGTAGATCTGGTCGCGGCCGAAGACCTGCTCGAGCCGATCGAGCTCGGCCTCGGCGTCGGTGCCGCGGCTCTCCTCGAGCGCCTTGCAGACGCGCCCGGAGAGGCAGCCCGAGAGCGCGATCAGCCCCGAGCGGTGGCGCTCGAGCAGCTCCCAGTCGACGCGCGGCTTGTAGTAGTAGCCCTCGAGGTAGCCGAGCGAGGAGAGCTTGATCAGGTTCGCGTAGCCCTCGTTCGTCTCGGCGAGGAGCGTGAGGTGCGCCTGGCCCTTCTGCTGCGCGTTCCGGTCGTCGGTGACGTACACCTCGCAGCCGAGGACCGGCTTGACTCCCTCGTCCCGCGCCGCCTTGTACAGGTCGACCGCGCCGGCGAGCGAGCCGTGGTCGGTGAGCGCGACGGCAGGCATCTCGAGCTCGGCGGCCCGCTTGGCGAGGTCCGGGATCCGGCACGCGCCGTCGAGGATCGAGTACTCGGAATGGACGTGGAGGTGGACGAAGGGCGCTTCGGGCACGGAGGTCGAGAATAACGTCGGGCGGAGACGACGCCCTCTCGGCGGCACTGCGACACTCTCGACATGAGCAGGAGCCGCCTCGTCCCTCTTGCGCTCCTGGTCACGCTGCTCCTCGCGGTGGTGGCGATCGCGGCCCGCGGGCACCCTCTCGGCTCGCGCGGCGGCAGCGGCGGCGCGCTGCCGTTCTCGTTCTGGGACTACCTCTACACGTCGATCGTCATCGTCGTCGTCCCGCTCCTGGTGGCCGGGCTGTTCGCGGCCGCCTACATCCGCCGGGCGGGCGGAAAGCAGAAGCGGCGCACCTGGCAGAGCCTGCTTCAATCGCTCGTCCTCTACCTCGCGATCCTCGGCCTCGAGCTACTGGTCATCCGCCATCTGCACCTGCATCCCCGCCGCCTGGAGGAGTCGGATCAGACCGCGACCGATCTGGCGCCGGGACACGGGCGGGCCCACCACCACCAGAACCACCACTCCGCAACGCAGTCCCTCAGCTTCCGCTGGGACGAGCTCGCGATCGTGCTCGGGCTGCTCCTGGTGATAGCGGCGATCGTCGCCGTGCGGCTCTCGCGATCGGGCCGGGGGACGCCGCGCAGGATCGCCCCCGAGGCGTTGGCGGCGGCGCTCGACGAGTCGCTCGACGACCTGCGTTCGGATCCCGATCTGCGCCGCGCGATCATCGCCGCGTACGCGCGGATGGAGGCCGCCCTCGGCGCCGCGGGAATCGGCCGCCGTCCCGCCGAGGCTCCGTTCGAGTACCTCGAGCGAGCGCTCCTCTCGCTCGACACGAGCGCGGCGGCAGTGCGCCGGCTGACCGATCTCTTCGAATGGGCTAGGTTCAGCCACCATGAGCCGGAAGCGTCGATGAGGGACGACGCCGTGGATGCGCTCGTCGCCGTGCGCGACGAGCTGCGGGCCTCGGAGCTGACGCCCGCATGAGACTCGGCGGGCGGCTCGGCTGGACGATCGCCCTCGCGGTGATCGCGCTCGTCGCCCTGCTGGCGCCGCCGAAGCTCGCGACGTCGCGCGCCCTCGCCATCTGGCTCGTCATCGTCGCGGCGCTCGTCCTGGTCGCGCTCATCCGGGAGTCACGGGAGCGTGCCGGGCCGATTCCGCCCAGCCGTTTCGAGCAGGCGCTCCGCAGGCGAAAGCCGGCAACCGCGCAGCCGGAGGAGCTCGTGCGGATGGAGCGCGAGATCCTGCTCGGGATCGCCGATGCGGACCACGCCCACCGGCAGCTCCTGCCGTTGCTGCGGGCCACGGCGAGTGCGCGGATCGCCGCGCGGCACGGGCTCGAGCCGGGCCGCCGACCCGAGCTGGAGCGCGAGCTGCTCGGCGAGGAGGTCTGGCAGCTGCTGCGTCCCGACCGGCCCGAGCCGGCGGACCGCCACGGGCCCGGCCTGCGGCAAGAGCAGGTCGTCGCGGTGATCGAGAAGGTGGAGTCGTTGTGACCGCGCTCGCCGACCTCCGGGAGCGGGCCGATTCGATCCTCGCCGAGGTCGAGAAGGCCATCGTCGGCAAGCGCGAGCCGCTCGAGCTGATCCTGCTCGCCCTGTTGAGCGACGGGCACGTGCTGCTCGAGGACTACCCGGGGCTCGCCAAGACGCTCATCGCGCGCTCGTTCGCCCAGGCGACGTCGCTGCGCTTCGCGCGGATCCAGTTCACCCCGGACCTGATGCCGGGCGACGTCACCGGCTCGCAGATCTTCGACCAGCGGACGACCGAGTTCGTCTTCCGTCCCGGTCCCGTCTTCGCCAACCTCCTCCTCGCCGACGAGATCAACCGCGCTCCCCCGAAGACCCAGGCTGCGCTGCTGGAGGCGATGCAGGAGCGCCAGGTCACGATCGAGAACACGACGCACCGACTCGAGCCGCCGTTCCTCGTGCTCGCGACCCAGAACCCGATCGAGTACGAGGGGACGTACCCGCTGCCCGAGGCCCAGCTCGACCGCTTCCTCGTGCGCATCTCGATCGGCTACCCGGCCCGCGAGGACGAGATCGAGATGCTCGCGCGCCGCCTGCAGCGCGGCGTGGACGAGGTCGAGCTGGAGCCGGTGGTCGATCGCGCGACGCTCGTGGAGATGCAGCGCGCGCTCGAGGAGGTGCACGTCTCCGACGCCATCGAGGGCTACATCGTCGACCTCGTGACCGCGACGCGCGAGTCGCAGCGGCTCGCGGTCGGCTCGAGCCCGCGCGGCAGCATCGCGCTCGTCAAGCTGTCCCGCGCGAAGGCGGCGCTCTCGGGACGGGACTTCGTGACGCCCGAGGACGTGAAGGCGGTAGCGGTGCCGGCGCTGGCGCACCGGCTGATGGTGCGTCCCGAGCTCTGGGTGCAGCGGCTCCGCGCCGAGGACGTCGTGGCGGAGGCGCTCGAGACGGTGCCGACGCCGCGGGCCGAGGACGCCTTGCGCCCCGCGGCGACGTGATCGGCTACACGTCGCGCCGGCTGACGGCCTACGCGACGATCGCGGCGGCGGGCCTCGTCGCCGGCCTCGCACTCGGCCGGATGGAGCCGATCGCACTCGCGGCCCCGTTCCTGCTCGCGCTCGTCGCCGCCGCAGCGGAGGAGGCGCCGCGCGTATCGGTCCGCCCTTCGCTCGACCGGGAGCGCGCGATGGAAGGGGACGAGGTCACGGCGACGATCGAGCTCTCCTCGACGGGCGCCGTCGGCCGCTTCGAGGTCATCCCCCTGCTGCCGCCGGAGCTGCGCGTCGAGGGAGATACGGCGCGGGCGGTCCACCTCGCTCGGGGCGAGGAGCAGACGATCGAGCTGAAGCTCCGCTGCGAGCGCTGGGGCGTGTTCACGGTCGGACAGGTGCTCTTCCGGGCGCGGGACACCCTCGGCTTTCGCTCCTGGGAGGGCGGCGCGGGCGAGCCGCGTCCGCTGCGCGTCTTCCCGGCCGAGGAGACCCTCCGCAGCCTCGTCGCCCCGCTCGAGACGCAGGTCTTCGCCGGTAACCAGGTCTCCCGGCTACGCGGGGAGGGGATCGAGTTCGCCGACCTGCGCGAGTGGCGCACCGGCGACCGGCTCCGGCGGGTCAACTGGCGCGCGACGGCGCTGCGCGGCTCGCTCTGGGTGAACGAGCAGAACCCGGAGCGGAACACGGACGTCGTCCTCTTCCTCGACACCTTCGCCGAGGTGCGTGCCGAGGGACGGAGCACGAACGACCGCGCCGTGCGTGCCGCCTCCACGCTCGCCCACCAGTACCTGCAGCGCAAGGACCGCGTGGGGGTCGTCGGCTTCGGCGGCTTCCTCTCCTGGCTCGTGCCGGCGTCGGGCCTGCGCCAGCTGTACGCCATCATCGAGGCGCTGTTGACGAGCCAGGTCGTCCACAGCTTCGCCCTGCGCGGCGTCGACGTCCTGCCGCCGCGGACGTTGCCGCCGAAGGCGCTGGTTCTCGCGATCACGCCGCTTCTCGACAGCCGCACCGCCGCCGCGCTGCTCGACCTGCGCGCCCGCGGCTACGACCTGATCGTGGTCGAGGTTTCGCCGCTCGAACTCGTCGCTCCGCGCCCCGGCTCGTCGCTCGAGCTCGCCTACCGGCTCTGGCGGCTCTCGCGGGAGGCGCTGCGCTGGCGCTACGAGCAGGTCGGCGTCCCGGTCGTGACGTGGCGCGAGGACGAGCCGCTCGCGGTCCCGCTCGAGGAGGTGAACGCATTCAGGCATCTCGCCAGGCCCGCGTAGCGCTCGCCGTCGGAGCGGCGGCCGCCTACGCCGGCGTCCTCGCGGACTCGCTCACGCGCGCGCCGTCGCCGGTGGCCGGGTTCGCGCCGGGGGCGGTGG